>JBBRWF010000006.1:0-23405 GCA_038249405.1 Anaerolineales bacterium | reverse complement strand
TTTAAGGGGAGTAATAGTTAGTCAGTGGTGGGGTTTTCCAGCATCATGCCGTGGCCGCGGACGGTGACGATGTAGCTGTAATCCGGGTCTATGGAGGTGAGCCGGTCACGCAGGCGGCGGATAAGGGCATCGAGGGCCTGGTCAGTCACTCCGGCGGATTGTTCATCACCCCAGACCGCTGAAACCAGTTCCTGGCGGGTTACCACTTTGCCGACATTCTGGTAAAGCACCCATAAAAGCTGAAATTGCTGCGCAGAAAGCGGCGGGTTCATTTGTTTCTGGTTGACCCAGACCTGGCGGGCACGCATATCCAACATTAAGCGACTGCCGCGCATGGGTTCGGAATCGAGTGGCATGGTGGCATCAGAACTGAGGAATTGGAATTCCTGCGCGACGGCGATTTGCAATGTGTCGCCATCCTGCAAAACAACCTGTCCTGAAAGCAGATTGCCGTTATAGTGGGTGCCGTTTTTGCTGCCCAGATCTTCGAGAACGACACCCTTGGAGCCAGGGGTGAGGCGCGCATGATAGCGAGAGACCTGACGATCTGGAATGACAACGTCGCAGCCCGATTCACGTCCCATGACCAGGGGACGATCCAGAGGCCAACGTTCTCCTTTGAGCGGGCCGTTTATTGCTACCAGAATGGGGGCATCTTTTTCGTTCATAGACATTTTGAACATCAACAATCGAACCTAACATTTTAGTATGGCGGTTGTTTTGTTAATGCGCACGCTCTCCTGTACGTTATAATATAGCAGAAAATTGCTGTTCTGTGCAAAAAACGCCGAAATTTATCTTTGCACAGTTCTTCCCTAAAAAAGGCCGGAACGTCCTAACGCTGGCTGATTTTTATTTGTGTAAATGGCAGCCAGTGAAGCACCCGGTAAAGTAGGAGAGAGAGTCAAATGCCAATCCCGCTTAAAGCGGGGGAGGTCCTGCGCGAACGCTATCGCGTCTTTGAACGTATTGGTCAGGGTGGGATGGGAAACATCTACCTGGCGGATGATATGCGTCTTGAAGGGCGTAAGTGTGCGCTTAAGGAGGTCGAACACGACCGCAACCTCCCGGAAAAGGTTTTGCGCGAAGCCCGCGATCAATTTCTACGCGAGGCGACTGTACTTGCACGCCTGGATCACCCGAACCTGCCAAAAGTTTCTGACTTCTTCTCGATGGGTGAGAAAGATTACCTGGTGATGGACTATGTGCCGGGCAAAGACTTGCGGACTTTGATGTTGGAAGCCAAAAGCCGTAATAGTTTTCTGGATGAGCGGGATGTGCTGGACTGGGCGGCTCAGATTACGGATGCACTCACTTATCTACACCGCCAGTCGCCCCCGATTGTGCACCGCGACATCAAACCTTCGAACCTGAAAATCACGCCGGATGGTTTGATCAAACTGGTGGATTTTGGCCTGGTGAAAGTGCTGGCTCCGGACGAGGAAACCATCACCATCATCCAGGGGCAGGGTACGATCCTGTATACGCCGCTTGAACAGTACGGGGGTTCTGAAAGCCACACCGACATTCGCTCGGATATCTATGCCTTTGGGGCAACACTGTATCATTTGCTGACCGGGCAACAACCGGTGGATGCGCGGGAACGTTTTTTGCACCCGGAAGGTCAGACCACACCGCGCCGCATTAACTCAGCTATCAGCCCGCGGACTGAAAAAGCCATTTTATGGGCGATAGAACTGCATCCGGATCAGCGTCCGGAATCGATTGAAGTTTTCAGACAGTATTTATTTGGCACAAAAGAGCTTCCTCAACGGCCGCTATCGCGTGTGCGGCGCGGCCCGGCATTTGAAGCGCTGCTGGCTCCGCCAGAGAGCATCCTGTTTGGGGTTTCTGCGGTGCTGCTCTTATTAAGCCTGCTTACCGCTTTCGGCCGATAAGCGCCAAAACCAACCCACACCAAAGCCAACAGCCTGACCTGTTAAAACTGCCTGCAGAAAAGCTGGCAGTCCGCGACCATCCAGCCACATATCTCCGAGGGGGAAGCCAAGCGAAAGATAGTTGTAAGCCAGCAAACCACCCACCAAAACCAATAAGGCCCAACGCACTGTCCAACGCGCATCGACCAACTGGCTGGCGAGCCAATAAGTAAGCGCCACACCTGCAACCATGACGAGCAGGACCAAGAGCCAACCCCAAAATGTGGGGTAGCCTTTATTTGTAACAAGAGTGGATGGCGTAGGCATTGGGGTAGGTGGTAATGCAGTTGCAGTAGGTTCGGGCGTCACTGCTGCTATGGTGGGGGTAATAATAATGACCGTAGCGCCTTCCTTGGTCACATTCAGCTGGATGGTATCTGAGACCCTGGCCGGGTCACTGGTGGCATGGATCTCGATCAAACCAGGCTGGTCCAGGCGAAAAGCACCTACCGCGATACCCTGGGAGGTTGTGGCTTCCAGTTGTTGAATGAGACCGCTCTCGCCTTGAGAAAGGGTAAAACGCACAGGTGTACCATCCGGGACTGTCCGCTGGTTGTGATCCACAATTCTACCGGTACGAAGCGAAATAGTATCCCCAACCCGAAAGATAGGCTCAATGATAGGCGCGAGCGTTGCTGTAGACTCTGGCACGAGCGTGGCATCTGAGGTGCTGACCCGCTCGGGGGTAGGAGTGGCCTTCGGATAGTCCAGGCTGAGCGAAATCACCTGCCCAGGGTCTGGAGAGACAGCTGAAATAAGATCGTAACCGATTCCGGGTACTGAAACGGGCAGGGAACCTACTGGAGAAATTTCCTGAAAGAGCAAGCGCGCGGCAACATTTACAAACGGCTCAGATGGGGAATACATGCCGTAATAGGCGGTTAGCTTGGATATATCGGTGGCATCCAGGTAATAGGGGGCGCTGAAGGAAAAGAGGATTACCTTTTTATTGTTTAGTAAACTCTGCTTTTCTGATAATAAGCGCCGAAGGGTGGTCATTTGGGGCGAGCCTTCGGGCAAATCCAGGGTGGAAATGACAATCCAGCTGGAGCGTCCCAGGGCGTTAAGCAAATCGGGCGAGGGCTGTTTGTCATCCAGAAGCAAATTAAGATCGTTGAATGAGAAGGATGAAAGATGGCTGTTTGTAATTAAACCACTGGCTGAGAGACCGTACAGGCGCTGGACCGCACTATGCAAAGCATCTTTGGCAAGCATGGGTCTATCGAGGCAAAGATTACACTGGCGTGCGGTGCGATCATCGGTTAGAAAAACAATGTAATCATAGATATTGGGCGGCGCGGGCAAAACGGCGGCAAAATCCGCTGGCTGGGGGCTGATGAGCGAGGCGGATTGGCGGGCAATCGAAAAAACCTGTTCAGTGGAAAGACCAAGGGAGTCCAGGTTGCTGGTGGGAGGCACGACGACCTGCTGGCTGAAGGAGGCATACAAGCGATACTTGATGTTTAGTATGCGCAGTACCGACTCATCGACACGACCGGCAAAGGCCGAATCTTCACGATATTTCTGGGCGAAGAACTCGAGAGTACGCGTCATGCTGGTGTAGGTATCGGGGGCATCGGAAGAAACGATATTGCCCATGTAGAGCAAGTCATTCCCGGCCAGAAATGCATCGCGAGCAACCAACCTGGCTGAGAAGTTTTTATAGTCTGGGTCATAAAAGCGACGGACTGCCTGGGTACCCAAGTCATCACTGACAATCAGGCCGCCAGTCTGGCGCCAAGCAGCCAGGGAAGGCAAGGCCATGATCTGGCTGAGGGCTGGCTGATCAAAACTGATGGGGCGGGTAGTGGCGCGGATATTGCCCTGAAATCCCTGGTAGCGGATGTGTGAAACCAGCAAGCCTTCGACAGAGGATTGAGCATTTGAGGCGCTACCGGTGACTGCAAAGAAAGGGGCAAGTTCAATTGACTTGAGCTCTTCCAAAGAGCGGCGGACGGTGGAAATTTCTTGACTGGCAGGTCGGTCTGACCCGCCGCGGCCTGGGAAGTGCTTGGCGATTACCGCCATGCGTCTGGAAGAGCCTGTGTGTACTCCGGTTAGAAACGCACGGCCGAGTTCGCCGACCCAATAAGGGTTGCCGCCAAAGACGCGCGTGCTCATATCTGCGCTGAGGGCCGGGTTGGGCAGCGTTAACACGTCGAGCGATAAGCCCATATAAAGATTAAACCCAAGGCTGGAGAGTTCCTTGCCAATGACCATGCCTGATTGCTCGGCCAGGCTGCGATCCCAGGTAGCGCCAATCGCCATTTGGTCTGGGATGGGGGTGAAGCCACTTAATATCTGATCGTTTGGCGCCCCGCCACCCTCCTGCGAAATACCCACAAACAACGGAATGGGATCGCGGGTAGAGGTTCCGGCTGGATTTTGAGAGGCGTCGTATTCAATTTTCTGCAGCGCGGCAATCATTTGATAGGCCGCATTGGCGGTCTCTGCATCTACAAAGTTATCATTGGCTGAGGTTAATACCACGCCGCCAACATGCCGGTTGGCGATCAACTCATAAATGGGAGATTGCCCGCTGACATCCGTACCGGTAAAGGTCACTAAGAACAACTGCCCGACTTTTTCTTGAGGGCTCATGCGTTGAAAAATTTTCGCAACTGGATCAACACTCTGGGCAGAGACAGCCGGGATATTTATGGAGGCGGCGAGAATAGAAAAAAGCAATACAAGAGAGAGCAGGCGCGTAGAAAGAGAGCGTGCAGATGAAGGTTTTTTGGGTGTTATGCGGTGAAGCTGACTATTTGATGGCATTGGAACACTATTTCTTAAAGGCTGAGGAAGAAGGTGATAAGAATTATTTGAAATTTTGCAGCGCCAGAAGCGGGTCATCGGTAAAGATACCGTCCACGCCCAGCGCTCGCAAGCGGCGCATATCCGCTGGAGCATTGACTGTCCAAACATAGACGCGGCGGTTTTTAGCATGCAGGTTATTCACTAGCGGCCCGGTTACATCATTGATGTAGGGGTGCTGCGCATCCAAAGACATCCAGGACGCGGCAGCTCTCTGCCACCAGCCAGAGCGACCCTCTAAAATCAATTGTCCGCGCGGCACATCCGGCAGGAGGCGGCGGGCAAGCACCAGGTTGGTAAAGTAAAAAGAGGAGAAAATGATGCGTGCTTGCATGGCATGTTTTTTAACCAGGGCCGCGACTTCGTGAACAAGCCCATCGAAGGGGGTGGCATAGTTGGTTAATTCGACATTCATCAGGACTTTTTTCCCAACCGATTCGAAGACTTCATCCAGCGTGGGGATCTTCTCGCCGCGAAACTCAGCTGAAAAGTGAGAACCAGCATCCAGTTCCCGCAATTCTGCGAGGGATTTTTGAGTGACAGAACCGGCACCGTTGGTGGTGCGCTCGAGAGTCTGGTCATGATGGATGAAAACCTTGCGATCTACGCTTAATTTGACATCAAATTCAATGGCTGGAGCGCTCTGCGTGGCGGCCAATTCGAAAGAAGCAAGAGTGTTCTCGGGGGCATGCGCCGAGGCGCCGCGATGGGCAAATATAATGGGTGCAGGGAAATGGTTAATCATAAGATGGCGTTTTTGATGGAATAAAAATCCGCACTACAAATGGTAGTGCGGATTCAGTTTTACGTAAAGGGAATGGCTAAAGTTCGACAAAATATGACTGGGCTGCCAGATCGAGCAGTTCGCGCGTCATGGCAGGTTCGACACCTCGATAGACGGAAATATCGAGGATCTGGTCACACAGATCGCGCGGGTGCGAGGCGCGCAGTTTTCGGTTACGTTTGATATACCATTCCTGCAAAAGATAGGCCAAGCCCTGGTCATTATAGGTGACGCGCTTGGCCTGGGCTACGCGCTGGAAAATCTGGCGGAACTCTTCATAGGAGGGATCGCCGATTTCAATTTTGTGACGCAAGCGGCGCAGGAAGGCTTCGTCGACGAGGTCGCGGGGCGGCAAGTTGGTGGAGAATACGACCAGTACGTCGAAGGGTATCTCTACCTTGCGGCCGGTATGCAGGGTTAAAAAGTCGACGCGGTTTTCGAGCGGAACAATCCAACGGTTGAGCAGATCGCGCGGGCGGACTTGCTGACGGCCAAAGTCATCAATCAGTAAAATGCCGCCGTTGGCCTTGACCTGAAAAGGGGCTTCATAAAACTTATGGGTATCATTGAAGACCAAATCAAGCCCAGCCAGGGTTAATTCGCCGCCTACAACAATGAAGGGACGCTTGATGTGCACCCAGCGCGGGTCGCGGCGCTGGCCGGAGCGCAATGAACCAGTGCCCGAGGCAGCTGAGTCTTCATCGGATGCGCGCTGGTGATTGACTGAGTCATAGAGTTTGATGACCTGTCCATCCACAAACAATGCGAATGGAATATACATATCCTGCTGAAGAATCATGCTGCCAAAGGCGCGCGCCACGCTGGTCTTGCCATTTCCGGGAGGGCCGTAGAGGAAGATGGATGTGCCAGAATTTAATGCCGGACCCAATTGTTCAAAGGTGGAATTAGAGAGCACCAACTGGGAGAGCAACTGGCGCATGTGGCGCTGAGTCACCACCACGCGATGGGTGCCCTGCTTGCGAATGGAGGCATTATAGATTTCAATCGGTACAGGGGCAGGACCGGCATATTGGCTGCGGTCGAGGGCTTCACGCGCACGATCAATGCCCGCACCGGTGATGGCATATTGGTATGAGCCTTCTCCTAGCCCCATGGAAGAAGACTTGACCTCTACAAGTTTTTCGCGTTTGAGAGTTTCGAGGATCTGGTCAGTTACCCCGGCAAATGGCAAGGCGATCTCTTCTGCGACTTTGAAACCAGAAAGATAGCCTTGAAAGTACAGGATTTTTAGGGCAAGGTCCTGAAGCCACAAGGAGGCGAGGCCGGTATCTTCGAGCCTGGTGATCGGCGGTGGAATAAAAAGCTGGTTGGATGGCGGTGGCGCAGTAGTGGGACGTGCGGCATTTTTATTTAAGGACATAAAAGCCTTCCTTATGCTTTATATTTTTTCGCAGAGGTGTTCAGGTATTAAAGATTATAGCATGTCAAACGGCAGCGGGTGCCGATTGAAGTCATACCAAAAACCTGATTTTTCAAACTGATCAAAGGGTAGATGTTTTGAAGAATTTCTGGATAAATTGGCGATTTTAAATAATCACACATTATAATCAGACTTATGAATCTCTCTGTTCTCATCCCTGTATACAACGAAAAGAACACGATCCGCGAAATCATCAAGCGCGTGCAAGCCACCGGGCTTGCGACTGAAATTGTGATCGTGGATGACGGCTCAAAAGACGGCACGCGCGATATTCTGAAGGAATACGATGGGAAGGACGGCATACGTGTCATCCTGCATGAAAAAAATGCGGGCAAAGGCGCGGCGCTGCGCACCGCCATTCAGAACGCAACTGGTGATGTAATGCTGATCCAGGACGCTGATCTTGAATATGACCCGCGCGAATATGCCGGACTGCTCAAGCCGATTGAGGAAAACCTGGCGGATGTGGTTTACGGCTCACGGTTTCTGGGCGGACCACACCGTGCGCTTTTGTTCTGGAACATGGTTGCTAACAAGCTGTTGACATTGATGACCAATATTCTTTACAACAACATTTTGACGGATATGGAAACTGGTTACAAAGTTTTCAGGCGGGAAGTGGTGGCGGATATGAAGCTGCGCGCGAACCGGTTTGACTTTGAGCCAGAATTCACGGCCAAGATCCTTAAGCGGCATGTACGCGTTTATGATGTGCCGATTTCTTTTAACCCGCGTGAATATTCCGAAGGTAAAAAAATTGGGCTATGGGATGCGTTTGAGGCGGTGTGGGCGTTGTTGAAATATCGCTTTGTGGATTAAACCACGAAGTGTACGGAAAAAATCGAGAAAAAAAATTGGCTGTCCCAAAAAAGGACAGCCAATTTTTTTTATGGTGACAAAGCGATTAATCGGGTGTGCCGGAAGCCCTAAGATCTTTGAGGTTTAGTTGCAGCGATATACGCCCGTTGTATTCGTTGGTTTCAAAGGTGTACATGACATCGACTCTGGGGGGCATATTTTGCTGCAAGTGGCCGAGGCGAAAACCAATGGCGTCATAGGTGACACGGCCATCGGAAAGCGACATTTTGAGGTGTTTGGCATCCGCGCCAACGGTACGGGATGACTTTACCTGTAAATCACGGCTGACAAAAACCGCATCCGGATTGCCATACCCGGTTGGCTGAAGATACTCCAGGTATTTAAGAACCTCCGGTTTTAGTTCGTAAAGAGGCACTTCCAGATCGGCGGCAAGTATTGGCCGGAGTTCAACGCCCGACAATTTATTATTGGCGATGGTTCGCAAGCGTTCCTGCAAAGCGGGTAAGTTTTCATTTGTGACGGTAAAACCGGCTGCGGCGGCATGACCACCATGCCGCACCAACAGATGGGCGCACTCGTCGAGGGCTTCGGTGATATGAAATTCGGGGATGGAACGGCATGAACAGCGCGTAGCATCCTCACCTTTGAAACCGACAATCGCCGGGCGGTAATAATTTTCGACCAAACGAGAGGCCGCCAGGCCCACAACCCCGGCATTAAAATCTGGATGGACTGCGAAGATGATGTTTGCGTTTGGGTCACCTTCCAGGGCCATGGCTTCGGCCTGGGCCTGGATTTCACGGGTGACGCGCTGGCGTTCCCGATTCTGTGTATCGAGCTTTTGGGCTAATTCACCAGCTAGCATGAGGTCTGAGGTGGTGAGCAGGTGAAAAGCTGCCAGGGCAGAATCCAAACGCCCGGCGGCGTTCAAGCGCGGCCCCAGCACGAAACCGATATTGATGGCGGTTGTTTTTGCGATTTGTAATTCCGCCACATTCGCCAATGCAAAAAGCCCCTGGCGCGAAGTAGCGCGAATACACTGCAGTCCTTTGCGAACGAGCATGCGGTTCTCGCCGACCAGGGGGGCCAGGTCTGCAACTGTGCCGAGGGCGACCAGGTCGAGAAGATCGGCAATATTAAACTGGACAGCCTGGCCGCTTAGGGCCAGTTTTTGCACCAGTCCCTGCGCAATTTTGTAGGCGATGCCCACTCCGGCCAAATCTTTATCCGGGTACTGGTCACCGGGCTGCTTGGGATTGATGACGGCGAAAGCGGGCGGCAGGGTTTCGGATGGCTGGTGATGATCAGAGATGATCATATCCAGGCCAATGCTGCGGGCATAAGCGGCTTCGGAAGGGGAGCGGATGCCGCAGTCGACCGTGATAACGAGGCTTACACCCTGCTCTTTTAGCGTGGACAGGGCTTCGTTATTCAGACCATAGCCTTCATCAAAGCGATTGGGGATGTATCCGCTGACTTGCGCCCCCAAAGCGCTGAGCGCCTGGACCATTAAGGCGGTGGCAGTGACGCCATCGACATCATAATCACCGTAGATGGCTACCTGCTGATGATGCTCAATTGCATACAAGATACGGTCAACAGCTGCCTGCATTCCGGTCATCTGGAATGGAGATGTTTCGAAATTGGTTTCAGCACGCAAGAAGGCGCGTGCATCCGCATCGGTGGAATAGCCTCGATTAAACAGCAGCTGCTGCAAAATGGGTGGAAAAGCTGCAAGCGCGGTTTGCGCTTGAGGAGTAAGGACAGGGTAGATGGACCAGCGTTTGGGATTTGTCACAAATGTAGTATAAACGCGGATGATTGGGCGGGGAAGGGTTGTTGTATAATTTTATTAACTTTGATCATGATTATGGTGACATCCAAGATGAGTGGTTATTTGTGAAAGAGGCAGAATGGAAATTGCAACGCTGGCAGCGGATGAAAAATCGACCCTGGTTATGTTCTATACCCAGAAGGCGCTGATCCGTGGAGATCTGGTGACAAAGGCAACTGCGCGAGCAGGCGTGTGGCTGCGCACGCAGGGCGTGCCAAACATGATCCGCATGCTGAAGCCCAGCATTTTATTATTTGGAGGGTCGCCGCCCAAGCCGTTTTCGTATGCTGAAATCTTTATCCCCACGATCAGCCTGATTGGTTTTCACCTGGCTCCGCCGAACAGTGAACCGCTGGATTACGATGAAAATGAGAAGAATCGCTCGATGGAGCCGATTTCTGTGCTGATGGGGAGCTTTACACTCAAAGGGAATATCCGTATTTCAAACGCATCCACGATCGGCACCAGCCTGGAGGTTGCCTATCACGGTTGGATGTCAATCTACAATGCGGAAATCACGAATCCTTTTTTGCCGCAAATGCAACCGATGCTGGTGCCGATGATGCTTGTAAACCCGGCTCAAGTCCATTTCTTGCGATAGCAAATAGTCATTATCAGCGGCAGATCAAAAGCGGGCATTCAGCATTGCGCAGTAAAAAATTTACCATGCTGCCAATGATTACTTCCTGCCAGGCATTGCCGCTATAGCCACCCATGACCACCAGGTTTATATCCTTTTCTTTTATCACGTCCAAGAAAGTCTCCTGCGTCCCGCTGACCATAAGATATTCAGCCTGAATCTCGTGCAGCGCAAAATACTTGCGCGCATAGTCTTGAATGGTTGAAGACGGCTCATCGGAAAGGGTAAGAACCGTCAGGGTTGTTTTCCAGCGCTCTGCGAGGTAGGCCGCTACAAAGACCGCCTCTTTTGATTTCTTGCTGCCGTCAAAAGCCACCAGGGCTCTGTCAAGCGGGCTGATCTTTTCAGGAACTGTCAGGATGGGACGGGATGAACGCCAGATAATGGAGCGCATGCCTGAACCGAGGCTTGACAGACCGGGAGAAGGGGGATGGGCGACGTTTAACACAATCAGATCGGCGAGCAAGGCACGCTGGCAAACCAGATCGGAAACGGTGCCTTTTTCGACCACCAGGCTGCCGGACAAGCCAACATCATGGCAGCGCTGATTAAAGCGCGCCTGAATGGCAAGATCTTTTTCAGGGTGGGGTGCGGCTTTTGGGGAAATAATGTGGATGCCTTCCAACGAAGCGCCTTCGTGATGCCCGATAATGATGGACTGCTCCAATGCCTGCCAGCTTTCGGGTTCACCACTGAGCGGCACAAGAATATTGTGGAAGAGGTGGTCTACGTAGCGATCGACAATCCTGGTGAGACGCCACTGGCCGGTTGCAGAAACATCACTTTCGGCCTGGGGATTTTCGCGGGCAGCCAGGTCGACACCTGCCGATTCGGGGCTGACTGACCAGCCTAACTGGCTTTCAAGCGAGGCGCGATGCTCTGAAACCCACAGGTACAGGTCAGTTTCGGTACGCCCTGGGAACCAGCGCAGCAAACCGCGCTCGCGCAAGGGTTCCACTATGGGGGTGTACACGAAGTCAAACCAATGGGCAACAGCTTCTTTTTCAGATATATCATGCTGTAAATCAAGGCCCATGAAATAATGATGCAGATCAATGTGATCCAGCAGGCGCTGATATTGACCGGGGACGGTCAGGCTGAGGTCGACGCCGGGGCGTATCAGGTTAAACTCTGTTTTGGCGAGGAACTCGGCGTATTCGGCTTTGATGATCAAGTCATCCGGCTGGACATCAGGGGTAAGCGGAATATCGGTTTTTACTTCGATAACGTGGGCCTGAATTTGGGTAAAGCCTTCCTGACGCGCGACCGAAACGCGGTGATTTCCATCCAATACAAAATAGACTTCGCCCACTTTGTAGACATCTATTGCCGGCCAGCCTGCACCAGAAGGATCATCGATGGCGGCTTTGACGCGTGCCCAACGTTCGCGCTCCTGGTCGTTGCTTTGCAGCGGCAAAAAACTGCGGTTAAAGTCTGTATAGCGTCCAACGCTGCCAACAATTGAATTTAATGGGATATCATGTACACCTGCTTCAGTGCGGACATTAAGTTTTAACTTTTGAGCCACTTCTTCATAAGAAAGTAGTTCATTGGATTTTCCGGTCAGCCGGGCAAGCACTTCTTGCATGGAGGCAAGCAAACGGGCCTGATTGAAATCGCTCAGGGCCGTACGATAGTGAGGTTGATTAGAGTTCATAGGCCAATCATATAAGACTTTCTTGATTTGAGCAATGATACTTTTGGATACTTTTATTGCGTTCAGGTTGATATAATATCAAAAAATCAGCGCAATATTGTCATTGAATTTTTACTCATCCAACCTTTTTGAACCCTTTTTGTTTCCAGGATTAACGCGGTGCAAAAATCGAGCTGGCAAAAACCGATAGTGGTACTCTTTTTATTAATCTACTTGAGTGGGGGGATTTATACGGTGGTGCAGCAGATTCTGGCGCTGCCCTTTCCACTGTCCATTTTTATGGATTATAACTTTTACAACCAGGCACTGCTACGTGTGCTGTCGGGCGGAGATATGTATGCTGTTCGGGAAATTGGCCCGGCATTTCTGTACCCCCCGCCAGCACTGTTGTTTGTAGATGCTTTAAACCTGTTACCCAAAGGGGTTTTCCAGGGCTCATTTTTCGCGGCGCTCGATATGCTGATGCTAGCCAGCATGGTTACGCTGGTTTGTAAAAAATATTCAGTCAGTAGTCAGAAAACCGTGCTAGCCCTGGTTGTTTCGTTGAGCTTCGCACCTTTTCTGATTACGGCGGAATTTGGACAGATCAACATGCTTACCCAGTTCGGGCTGGGGTTGCTGTTTATCTTTGCAATCAGTTTTCCATGGCTGGCGGGGTTGGGACTGGCACTGGCAATCGTCACCAAGGTAACACCCTTGTTCTTTCTGGCTTATCTTCTGGCAACAAAAAACTTTAAAGCCCTGGGATGGACAGTCATTTCGTTGGCGGGTTTCATGCTGCTGGCCGGTTTGCGCTACGGGATTCAGCCATTTTTCACGTATGTGGATGTTTTCAAGGGGATGACGGGGATTCTGCCTATTGGCGCCAACAGCCAGGCGCTGGCTGCGCGCCTTTTGATGGCGGGGTTGAGTGCCAATATCGCAATCATCCAATTTGGGGTAACGCTTTATCTGGGCATTGTCATTTTGGTTTCAGCCTGGCAGACCTTCCGGGGGAAGAAACCCGAAGCAACATTTATCATCAGCGGGCTGGCAATGATGCTTTCGCCCAATATTTTGTGGTACCACCATTATGTTTTTTTTCTACTGCCCTTTCTGGTCTGGATGGGGTGGCAGCGTAAAAACACGGCGGTCACGCTGTGGTGCCTGGCGAGCATGCTGGTCATTCAATTCGACTATTTCCTGCTAACTGGCGGGCTGATTGTGCACTTGATCGGGCATTTATCGATTCTGATGGTGTTGTTTCAAAGCGCGCGGGAAACGACCATGATCCAGGAACCGACAGCGTTGTAATCAAGCCAGCGGGGGGAATATTACGTGTGAACAAGACAGGCATGTGGCAAATGATTATTCAGGTCAATTTCCAAGAAAAACACCAAAAACCTACCTACCGTTCGGTAGGTTTGGTATAATTGGCAGCAGCCGGATTATTTCGATTGCGTCAAAATCGCAAATCAGCTCTCGGGACCAGTAAACACCATCTCGCAAGCGCCAAATAAAGGAGGAGAACCTTGAAAATCGTTGTATGCATTAAACAAGTGCCAGATTCTGAGGCCAAAGTGGTTGCCCTGAATGGACAGGTCTCGTGGGGAGAATCACCGTTGGTGATTAATCCGTTTGACGAATACGCTGTTGAAGCTGGTCTTCAGCAAAGGGAACTTCAGGGTGGCGAGGTAATCGCGGTGTGTATCGGGGGCGAGTCAGGTAAGGATGCGCTGAAACACGCCCTGGCAATGGGCGCTGACAGCGCGATCTTGATCTGTGACCCGGCCCTGGATTTGATCGACTCACAAGGTGCAGCACGCGTGCTGGCAGCTGCCATTCAGAAGATTGGCCTGGTCGAACTGGCAATTTTTGGCCGACAGACGATTGACACTTCGACCGGTCTGACCACGGCACAGACTGCGCGTATATTGGGCTGGCCCATGCTGGCACTGGCAGGTTCAATCAAGATTAAAGGCAGCAAGGCCAGCGTAGAACGTGTAATTGAAGAGGGCAAACAAACTGTCAGCGCCAACCTACCCGCAGTATTAAGTGTGGTGCAGAGCATTGGTGAGCCTCGCTATCCATCTTTCATGGGCATCCGCAAAGCATCCAAGGCGGTGATCCCAAGCTGGACGCTGGCAGAGCTGGGGATCGCAGGGCTAAAGGCGGTGGTGACTCGCACCGAATTGCTGAATCCACCCAGCCGGAATGTTGCCTGCGAAATCATCAGCGGAAGCAGTTCTGAAGAAATCGCTGGCAGCCTGGTAGAAAAAATCCTCGCGGAGAAAGTGATATGAAAACCTGGGTATATATTGACCATTTCAAAGGTGAAGCAGTCTCTGCTTCGTGGGAGGCAATTGGCGTTGGCAAAAGTTTCGGCTCTGTTACAGCTCTTGTATTTGGGAGCGGTGTAGAATCACTGGTTACGGCCGCATTTGAATTTGGCGCTGATGAAGTCACACTGGTGGAAGATGCCGCGCTGGCAGACTTCCGAGCTGAAACATACGCATCAACACTGAGCGCCCTGGCGTCGGTTGGAAATCCGGACTTAATCCTGCTGCCGACTAGCTTCCGCGCGCGCGAGATGGCGGCCATGAGCGCCATCGATCTAAACAGCGGTGTATTGATTGATGTCACGGCTCTGGAAGTGAAGGGGGAGAAAATCACCGCAATTCGCCCAATTTATGAAGGGAAGTTGCAGGAAAGAACCGTTTGCGCCGCAAAACCGCAGTTCATTACGCTGCGCGGGCGCGCTTTTCCACGCCCGGCCCGTGAGCCAGGCCGCAGCGGCACGATCAACCGAGCCGCCGCAAAAACGGAAGCGTTGACGAGCGTGGAAGGATATTCGGCGAGTGAGAGCGGTGTGAGCATCAACGACGCGGGCATCATTGTGGCTGGGGGGCGCGGTGTATCCAACAATCCATCCCTGGGGCTGGATGAAAAAGCGACCGCTGAAAAAGGCTTTACGCTGATCGGTGAACTCGCCAGCCTGCTGGGAGGCGCAATTGGCGCATCGCGCGCGGCTGTTGATGCGGGTTATATCCCCTATTCGCACCAGGTTGGACAGACCGGCAAAGTAGTTTCGCCTGACCTGTATATTGCAGCAGGTATTTCAGGCTCCATTCAACATGTGGTGGGCATTCGGACCGCGAAACTGGTGATCGCGATCAACAAGGATGCGGAGGCGCCGATTTTTACGGTGGCACGCTACGGCGTTGTGGGGGATCTTTTCACATTTCTGCCGCTGCTGACAGCGGCCTTTAAGCAAAAGCTGGGCAAATAACAGATCGCGTTTTGAAGCTGGTTAGATTAAAAATCGAGACGGGGTGAACCCGTCTCGATTTTTTTTTGTGAATAGTAGGAATGATCTTTAATAATATAAATATTGATTTTAATATAATAAAGCAAAGGTTGACAAAATGTAAATAATGATTAAAATAAGTTTATAATATTCATACTGAATTCAATATTAAAGGTGTGCGACATGAACAAAACCGCTATTTCCCAAGAAGAGTTTCAGAAGCATTGGAAGGCAAAGTTTCTAACAATTTTTGCCGGGCAATCGCTCTCGCTTTTCGGCTCTTCATTAGTACAGTTTGCGCTGGTGTGGTATCTTACCCGGCAAACAGGTTCGGCGACTATTCTGGCAAGCGCCACACTGGTTGCGATGCTGCCGCAAATCGTTATGGGTCCATTTGTGGGCGCACTGGTGGACCGCTGGGATCGCCGGGTGGTGATGATGGCGGCAGATGGGTTGATTGCGCTGGCGACGCTGGTGCTGGCAGCGCTTTTCTTGTTCGGCATCGTACAGATATGGCATATTTATGTCATTTTGCTGATACGCTCGGCGGGAGGTGCTTTCCATTGGCCAGCCATGTCGGCTTCCACATCGCTGATGGTGCCCAAAGAACAGTTAGGACGCGTGGCAGGGCTGCAACAAACCCTGCAGGGACTGGTCAGCATCGTGGCGCCGCCCGTAGGGGCTGTCTTAATTGGGGTTCTGCCCACCCAGGGTGTGCTGATGATTGATGTAATGACCGCGCTGAGCGCGATTGTGCCGCTGGCGTTTATTGCCATTCCGCAACCTGCGAACCAGCAAACAAGTGATGGCACTCCTAAAACCTCTTACTGGCAGGATGTGCGCGAGGGCTTCAGTTATGTGGCAAGCTGGCCGGGCCTGATGGGTATCCTGCTACTGGCGGTTGTTCTCAACTTTTTGCTGACCCCTCTGGGTTCGCTGATGCCTTTGCTGGTCACCAAATACTTTAAATTAGGTGCACTGGAGCTAGGGTTGACTGATTCGTTGTGGGGCGTGGGGATGATCGCAGGGGGGGTTGTATTGAGCGCCTGGGGAGGTTTTAAAAGCAGAATCGTCACATCGATGGTTGGGGTTATCGGGTTGGGGTTGGGAGTGATCACGATTGGCCTGGCTCCCGCCAATTTATTCTGGGTGGCACTGGCAGGTATATCTGTGATGGGATTTATGAATCCGATCACCAATGGGCCGCTGCACGCGACCATTCAAGCAACTGTGAAACCGGAAATGCAGGGACGTGTGATGGCCCTGACCAGCAGCGCAGCGAGCGCGATGACGCCGCTTTCGTTGGGGTTGGCTGGCCCAATTTCTGACCTGATCGGCATTCGCGCCTGGTATATCTTTGGCGGAGTTGCATCGCTGATGATCGGCATTGGGGCATTTTTTATCCCGGCGATCATGGATGTTGAGAATAATCACGGTAATCCAAAAGCTGAAGCAGCCGCGACAGGGGCGGCTAAGATCGGCCCGGTTGTTGAATAAAACATTCAAGAAATACTACAACATCAGCCCCGGCGGAAGCTTGCCGGGGCTGATGTTGTAGTATTTACTCACAGGATGGTAGCGGTGGTTTGTTTGGTTTTCACAAACTCAATCCTCGCCGCCCGGGCTGTTGCTGTCGTGACATTGGGTGCAGGTGGCTGTATTGAGGTTGGTCGTGTGACAGGAACGGCAGCCTTTGCCGCCATGATTCACGCCGCTGCCGCCTTCATCATTTGAAATACCGGGATGCGGACCATTATATAAAGCGGGCGACCAGGCGCTGGTGTTATGACATTGTGAGCAGATTGTCCCAGAAAACATGCCAAGATGGAAAGCCGGGTCGTTGTGACAGGAAGAACATACCTGCGAGGTGCCCTTGAAAACATTATTGATGTGGCATTTCTGGCATTCTACTTTGGTGTGGGCCCCATCCAGTTTGAATGAGGAGAGGTTGTGATCAAAAGTGGCGGGTTCCCAACCGGCAGCCTTGTGGCAGGCGCCGCAATCCTGCCCAAACTTGCCCTTGTGCTTATCATCCTTCTGGTGGCAAGCAAAACAGGAGGATTCGGTGCCTTTGAACACATTGTTAATGTGACAATCGGTGCATTTTGCATCGAGATGTTTGCCTTCGAGTTTGAAAGCTGAAAGGTTATGATCAAAAGTAGCGGGTTTCCAGCCTGCGACCTTGTGACAGGATCCGCAGTCCATGCCAAACCCGCCTTTATGGGCATCGTCTTTGGCATGGCAGTCACTGCAAGCGGGAGGGAGGGACAAGAAATCAGCGAGCACGCGCGGTTTGGTATGGCAATCCTGGCAGTTAAGACCGATATGCTTGCCTTCCAACTTGAAGGCCGCGCTGCTGTGATCGAACTTTTTACTGATGGTTTCCAGACCATCATGACAGGCCATGCATTCCGTGCCATAAGCCTGGGTGTGTGAATCCATAAACGTTTTGTTTACCTGTGTATGGCAAGTACTGCAAAGCGCCTTATCAAAGTTGGTCACATCCTGCGAATGGCAATCGGAACACAAAAAGGCCTGCCCGTCGCTGCGCTGCTTATGTGAACGCAGCGAATAACCAGTGCTATCATGTGGGAATGTGCCCGACACCATATCTGTTAACGGTGCATTCGGGCCGCGATGGTCGGGATGGCAGCTGTGACAGGCAATCGACTCGTTCTTTATCATCAGACTGTGAATGGAATCTGGTTTCGCCAACTGTTGGGAAATATCGGTGTGACAGGTCACACAAAGATCGGCCTGGGTGGCTGAACTCCAGGGCGCTGAGTGGCACTTTGCACAATCATTCCCAATTTCGAGATGAGAAGTAACCCCACCAAGGCTTTTGCCTGTATGGGCGTTAAGGCTGCCGGCGGTGAATAAAGCGCTGCCACTTGAGAAACCAAATATTGCGATGATGGCGAGTGTAATGACTAACGCAACAATTGCGGACGGAGATAGACAGCCAAGACGACTATTTCTCATATTGATGCTCCTTGTAGCTTATCCGAGTGCCAGGCAGGCAAAAACCAACGCGCCGGACCCGGGTGACAAAGAATTATTTCAGCAGTGTTGCATAGTAGAGGGCTCCGCCGATGTGTACAAAGGCTGCGGTAAAGAGTGCCATGCCAATAGGAATGTGAACGGTATGCCAGAGAGCCATTAAGCGGCGGGTATTAGCGATGGCTGCCGCCTGCGCGCTGCCCAGGGGTGTATCAATTTCAATACCATCGGAAGTGCGAGGAATGCGCGTGTAAATATAGCGGCCGATAAAACCGCTGATAACCACAATTGCTGTCACCAAGGTCACTGCACCAGCCAGGCCATTAAACTTCCAGGATGTGTGCAAGAAAACCATGTAAGGACCCACCAGACCGGTAAAAATATGGAATTGAAGCCATTCGGACATTTTGCCCCAACGGGCTATGCGTGACCTCTTGCGCAAACTATAGAGCGTTTCGGTCATAAGCATCATCATAAAACCAAGAATTCCGAGGGTAT
The DNA here is from genome assembly GCA_038249405.1 of Anaerolineales bacterium. GTDB lineage: Bacteria > Chloroflexota > Anaerolineae > Anaerolineales > Villigracilaceae > UBA5195. The sequence continues at coordinate 4,695 of JBBRWF010000006.1, read as the reverse complement.
GCCCAAATAATTCTCCCGCCGCCGGGACTTTCTGAGTAACAAACAGCACATAGGCATATAAACCTGTAATCAAGACAGATGCGATCAGCGACCACCATAATTCCTTGCCATTACCGGACATAGTTTCTTCTCCTTATGGTAAGCTCGCCTGCCAGTATTCGCATTCAGCAATCAGTTGCGACTGGCGTATACCTGTCCGAAAAATTGCGCAATAATATCAGCCAGCGGTGCGCCGGGAAGCAGCAATTGTTCTCGAATGGAAGCAATGTCAATGCGATCGCGGATGATGGCCTGTAAGGCACCAGAGAGCTTCTGGTCGCCCATGACAAGGGCCCCCACGATGTTTTTGTCCGCAACCATCAGGCGTAAGTGATTGGTCTGAAAGCCGTTTTGGGCAAGGATGGCATCTGGCATCTCGTGCCAGGTTTCGCTATCCCCGCGGGCAATATCCAGCATATCACATGGCTGGCCTGAGCCCACCAGGCCAATGATGGTTGTGGTCAACCCGGCCAGACGGGTGACATTGAGCGGAACCGCCTTTAGATAGGCCATGTTTTTACCGGCCATGTTCATACCCGCCACATTGCCCTGTTCGCGCGCCGGGCTCCAAAGACTGTCGAGAACGGTACGCCCGAGCGCCGGGTCAAAGACTTGCGCCACATCGCCTGCGGCATAAATATCAGGAAAGTTGGTACACAGGTGTTCATCGACCAGAACACCTCGAGCACAGGCGATCCCGGCTTGTGCGGCAAGGCGCAGGCGAGGCTTAACACCAATTCCATAGGCCAGAATTTCGCAGGCTATTTCCAGACCATCGACGGTGCGAATGCCTTTCACCCGGCCCCGCTCCCCCAACACTTCGCCCAATTCGGTTGAATAATGAATGATGATGCCGGTTTCAAGCAAATGCTCGTGAATTATTTTTGATTCGACTTCATCCAGCACATTGCTCCAGGTGCGTTCGGTGCGAATCAACAGGTGGACTTTTACATTGCGCGCAGCCAGGCCTTCGGCTAATTCCAGCGCAGTAATTCCGCCCCCAATAACAACAGCGCTTCTCGCACGCCTGGAGAGGCCAACTATGCGCTGCACATCTTCCATGTGATCGAGCTTGACCACGCCATCCAGGCTGGCACCTGGAACGTTTAAACGAACCGCGCCAGCGCCTATGGCAATGAGCAAGCGGTCATACGGGATGCGTGTGCCATCGTTCAATTCCACAAGGTGCTGATCTGGCATTATGCGCGTTGCGGTTCCACGCAAGAAGTGTGCATTTAATTTTTTATAATCCTGCGGCTGGTAAGGGTAGAGCTGCTTTTCGTCAACCTCACCGGTCAGGTAATAGGCCATTCCGGGGCGTGAATAATACCCGTGCGAGTCATCGGTGATGAAAGTTATGCTGCTGGCGTTATCCAAAGCACGAATAGCTTCGGCTGCTGCAATTCCCGCCACGCCTGTGCCAAGAATGACATAGTTGAGCATATCAGTCCTCCACAAACAGGTTGGTACGCTCAAAGCGCAAGACCCCGCGCGGGCAGCGGGAGACACATTCCCCACAGGTGAGGCACTGGCTGTTTTCTACGGGCAACCCCTGCCAGGCGTGCCGGCGCACATCGATGTTGATTGGACAATTGTAAGTACAAATTCCGCACTGGACGCAGCGCGAAGCATCTGGAACAACCAAACCAGAAGCAAGCGCTTCGCGGCGGTTAGTATCAGGATGAAATAATTTTTTTAACATCGAGCCTCGGCCGGTAGCGGTTACAGTAATTCCAGAAAATTATGATCACACTAAAGTTTAAATTGATTATAGGCCCAACCCAACCATCTGTATGGTGACATTCATCACCTCTTGACCGATGTTGGAATGCCCTTTCTTGTTGTAACGAACAGTGCGGCGGCTCTGGTCAGTTTATTTCTTTTCGGGTCTTTTTACAAAGCCCAGCTGTTTCATCCAGACAGCATAACGGGAGGTAAGATGAATGAAAGGGGATGACAGGCGCGTTTCTTGCAGCCCGGAACGGATGACACGTTTCAAACCTTCTGAATCTTCAAATTCAGCCAACCTGAGCCTGGCGCGGCCAAGCTCGCGCAGCGTATGGGCGTCGGAGCCAACCGTGCCCGCCAGGTCATGCTGACGGGCAAATTCAAGCGCAGCAAGGTTGGGGCGGTTATCGATGCAGCGCGCATTGAAGACCTCAATCGCATCGACAAGAGGGGCGATTTGCAACAGGTCAGAATGTTCCCAATGGCCGTTACGAAACATATCAAAAGGATGCGAAACGCTGATGAAGGCACCCTGAGCACGCAAGCGGGCAATGGCATCTGCTGGCTCGAGCCCGGAGGGGATTTCCTCTTTGACAAAGGCTGCCAGAAGTTCCCCACGGGTGGTCATAATTTCTTCGCCAATGATCACCAAGTCCGGGGCAATGCGTTGGGCCTCCAATGCGCCACCGATGGAGTTGTGGTCTGTGATGATCAACCGATCCAGCCTGGCACGCCGGGCCGTATCCACCAGGGCCCGGAGAGGGCTAAGGCTGTCTTTTGAATAGATACTATGACAGTGAAATTCAATCTCAAGAGCTTTCATGGCGGTTTCCTAACAATTTTATGAAGAAGATATGCTTAAAATCAGCTTGACAAATAGAACAGCCAAAGTATATACTGATTTAATCATAAGCTGTGCAATGATCGGGAAATTTTTATACCAGGGACTCTTGTTCTATGGTCACTTTGTTGTTTATTAACAGCGTTATTAAAACGGCCAACAACCTGTTAGATTTTGTGTTTCTGTGGGGGGGACTATTCTTGATTCTACAGTATCCCTTCCAATTTTTTGCCAAAAGCATGGATAAATACGCAAAAGAGAAACAAAAGAACCCGAATGAAAACAGGGGATGGGAACTTATTTCACAGTCGTTCATCTTATTTTTTGCATCTGTTTTCGTGGGATTGTTCTGGGTGGCGCCAGAACTGGGGCGATTCTTCTTTCCGCAGAACGCCCTGGCGAAAATACCAGGCGTGCTGTCAACCGGGTATCGATGGGCCTATATTTTCGCAATCCTGACATTCCTATTGTATGTTTTTGGCCATGAGTATGGCGAAGGACGCTGGCGCAGTTCCATTCTCGGTCACGGCGTGGTGATTTTTTCAGGGCTAGTTTTAGATGGCTGGATGGGGGTGCTGTTTATTAGCCTGCCTGTGCTGCTGGCATATTATGTTGTTTTATACTGCCTGGCAATGGTTACACTGCCAACAGCCAACCCGGATGACCAGAAAGAAAGATGGAAGCGGTTTACTGTCTTTGCGGCTTATGTTTGGGGATTGCAATTTCCGATGGTGGTTGTGGACGGGCATGCGTGGGAAAAACCAGAAACCCGCATTAATGGCGACTTTACCTGGGATTACCCGGTGCCTGGCCTGATCTGGGCCCAGGCCCACCAGGTGGTGGGCATAACAAACGGGATTGCTTTCAAGCGCGTAGAAGGCCCGGGCTTGATATTCACGGGCAAACTGGAACGAGCCGAACAAATTGTAGATTTGCGCCGCCAGGTGCGCGTGAATGATGTTAACGTGGTCACCAGAGACGGCATAAGCCTGGTAGTGGTTGTACTCAGCGTATTTCGCATCGACAATGAAAAATGGGGTGAAGAACTTTATAGGCAATTGCGAACGTCAAACCCGCTTTTACGAGGAGCGAATATTCCCACCCAAAAAGTTGGGCTGTTTGAGTATTCTGCCAAGCGCGTGCAGGCTGCGCTGAGCATCACCAGCAGCAAGGCGGGTGAGCAGGATTCGACTATTTATTGGGATCAATGGGCAGTAAACGTGGTTGAAGACCAGGCGCGAAAGATTGTTGCGCAAAAGACACTCGACGAGCTCTGGCGGCTGCCCGAAGGAAAAGACAAAAGCGATACCAACGCCCTGAAAGAAATTGCCAATGAAATCAAAAAGCAAGTAGTACCCATCTTGAGAGCATCTGGCATTCTTTTGTATGCATCCAGTGTGGTCAATTTCAAATTTCCTAACGATGAAATGCTTGAGCAACAAATTCACACCTGGGGGTCTGAATGGGAAGGCAAAAAATCTAACATCATAGAAGAAGCAAAGGCTGAAGCCAAACGAAGCCAGCAGGAAGCCAGGGCTTATGCCGCGACTTTAATGATGGAGGCAATTGAAGAGGGCCTGCATACCACCCAGTTACTAAGTCCGAACCTGAAACCGCACATGACGGCCATGCTGTTCAGCGCTTTGCAAGAATACATTGACAAATCACCGGACGAGGCTACCCCGGAAGAAGAGCAGCATTACGTCAGAGAAACACAAGAACCATTCATGCCATATACGGGGAAAAAATCATGAGTTTTCCACCTTCTAAAAACCCCAGTGATTGGCAAACTGCCTATTCGCGCGATCAGGCACACCGCGATTCGGTTAAATTGGCGGGTGGGTTTATTCTCCCGGTAGTTCTGTGCGCCTTGTTTTTTCTATCCTACACGCTTTTTTGGGCAGCGAGATCTTTCCTTGCCGCCGGACCCAGCATGCTGAGATTGGTGATGGAAGGCCTGGTGGCTATTTCAGCGTTCATCATCTTCCCAATCATCCTGATCAGCGCCTTTCGCTCTGCAGAAGCATTCTTCACCGCTTTTTATCGCCCACCTGAGAACATTAACCCGGGGCAGATTATCCGTTACC
>JBBRWF010000005.1:0-23524 GCA_038249405.1 Anaerolineales bacterium | reverse complement strand
TCTTGTTTGGGTTCGCCTGAAACAGGTGGCTGTTGAAACGCACCGAACTATTTATCGCGTCAAGCACGAACTTTTGGATGATTACTTGCGCCAACAACTCAAGTCGCCAGACATTCAAATGCATCTTGCGTAAGTCCTAATTAAGAGTATATTAATTGCATCATCATGTTAAATTTGGACTTTCTACAACAGGATCGATTCTTTTAAATTTTTGTGCCATATGATGATTTTGGTCACAAATCAACTCCAACTTGTACCTTCCTTTTTTTTTACAAGCTTCATCGTTGCAATATCATAGTTTATTGAGGCTGAAGAACTTTTTCCTCTTTTATGGTATTAAGATGCCACCTTTTCTCTCTCTTCAAACAAGCATAAAGCCAACCTGGCTTTATGCTTGTTTGGTTAGGGAAAAATTATCGTCTGTTGCATCATAATACCTTTTTTTGTGGGAATAGTTTCTTCAAAATTCAATAATATATACAAGGAGGAAGTCAACCAAACCGTACTAAAGTTATGTCCTGTGATCCGATTGAACGTGCCAAGATTCATCACACCTTTGGTTTCTAAGGAGAATAGCCCATGAGTACCTTGCAAACATCCAGGATCTTTCGTGTATTTTCGGTTTTAGCTGTTCTGGTTCTGGCCCTTTCCCAATTTGTTGGCCTGGCGCAAGCCGAAGGCCCCCAGCCCCCGCAAGCCCCAACCAAGGAACCACTCAATTTGAATGAAGTCCAGGCTTATTATGGCCGTCTGGCTGACCTTCAAGGCGTTCGCGGTGTCATTGTAGAACTTGAAGATACCCCCTCTGCTCTGGTATATGCCGATAAGCTGAACCAATCAGCCGATCTCGCTGTACAGTCGGCCGTTGCTCAGACTGCCCGGATCCAGCAGAAACAATCCACCTTGATGGCTGCTCTGCAGTCCAAAGCCATCAAATACACTGAACTCTATCGCGTTCAGAAAGTCTATAACGGCATCGCGCTGAAGCTGGACACCAAAGATATTCCTGCCCTGTTGAAGCTGCCGGGTGTCAAAGCTATTCACCCGCTGATCCCCAAGACCATTGACCACACCACCAGCGTGCCTCTCATCGGCGCACCGCAGGTTTGGGGTGGTCTGCCCGGCATTCTGGGTGAGAATATCACTGTCGGTGTTATCGATACCGGCATTGACTATATTCATACCAACTTCGGCGGCCTGGGCACTCCTGGCTACACAACCCAGGATTTCACCACCCTTAATGAACCCCTGAATGTTTTCCCGACCGCCAAGGTTGTTGGCGGGTGGGACTTCGCCGGTGATGCTTATAGCGCCGGCGTGGTTGACATCCCCTCTCCGGATCCCGACCCGATGGATTGTAACGGCCATGGTAGCCATGTTTCCGGCACTGTCGGCGGTTTTGGCGTTCTTCCGGATGGTTCCACCTATCAGGAAACCACTGGCGATACTTACTCCACCCTCGGGTCTCTGACCCCCACCCAATATATGGCCAAGTTCCGTATCGGCCCTGGTGTCGCCCCCAAGGCTCAGCTCTATGGGTTGCGCGTCTTCGGCTGCGAGGGTTCCACGAACCTGGTTTTGCAGGCGATTGAATGGTCATTGGACCCCAACAATGATGGCAATTTTAGCGATCACCTCGATGTCATCAATATGTCCCTGGGTTCATCCTATGGCTCCCCCTATGATGAGGATGCTGTAGCCTCCAACAATGCCGCCCAGGTAGGTGTCATTGTCGTGACCTCCGCCGGTAACTCTGGCGACGTTTATTATGTCGCTGGCTCCCCTGGTATGGCCAAGTACACTGTCGATGTTGCCAGTAGCATTGACGCTGGTGGGGTTGTCGGCGCCTTTGTCGTGAATGCGCCCGTAGGCATCGCTGGCAACTACGCCGGTGTCGAAGCCGCTTTTGGTCCCGTGATCGGTGTCCCTGGCACCACCGGCGATTTGATCCTTACCACCCCTGCCGCGAACGGTTGTACCGCTGCTGGTGGTATTGCCAATGACCTGACCGGAAAAATTGCGCTCATCGATCGCGGTGCTTGTACCTTCAAGGAGAAGGTCAAGAATGCCCAGCTCAAGGGCGCAATCGGTGTCCTGGTTGCCAACAATACGGTCGGCTTCCCGACCTCCATGGGTGACGATCCCCTCACAACTGGTACCATCACCATTCCATCGATGATGACCACCCAGACAGTCGGCAACATGCTCAAGACCCAGATGGCTGTGCCGTTCACTGTCACCGTTCGTCTGACCGACGAGTTTTCAAACCAATACCTCCTCACCGATCCTGCCATCGAAGACTTGGTAAGCTCCTTCAGCTCGCGCGGCCCGGCTCGTGGCGGCACGCTCTTGAAGCCTGATATCGCGGCTCCTGGCGATACCATCTTCTCGACCGCCAGCCGTTCCGGTGATCAGGGCGCCAGCTTCAACGGCACATCCATGGCCGCGCCGCATGTTGCCGGTGTTATGGCCCTTCTGCGCCAGTTGCACCCATCCTGGTCGGTTGCCGAGCTCAAAGCCCTGGCGATGAACACCGCCACCAATGATGTCTACTCATCCACGACCAAGGCTCTCAAGGACACCCCCACCCGCATCGGTGCCGGGCGTGTCAGCGTTGCCAAGGCGGCTCAGTCAGACGTTGTGGCCTATTACACCAATGATCCGGGTCAGGTCAGCCTCTCTTTTGGTGAAGTCGCACTGGTTTCTGACCAGACCTTTGTTAAAGATATCACCATCAAGAACAAGAGCAATTCGGCCGAAATCTATAATGTAACCTTTGATTCGCGCTACCAGGCTAACCTTGGGCTGGTCTTCTCGTTACTAGATTCGGCTGGCGCCGCCCTGGTCAGCCCGCTCAGTGTTCCTGCGCAGGGTTCGGTTTCGATCAAGGTCCAGATCGCCGCTACGGCTTCTCTGCTCAATCGTGGTCGCGATGCCACCATCGTTACCAATCCAACTCGCGAACGCTTTGCTGAAGCTGGTGGTTATGTTACCTTGACCTCCACTGGTGTGGCTGCCACCGTGCGCGTGCCTGTCCATATTGCTGCCCGCCCCGCCTCGGCTATGAGTGTAGTGCCGAGTGGCATTCTCTTGCCCGCTGCCAGCACTGGCACTTTTGCCCTGACTTCCATCGGCATACCGGTTGCTACCGCCACTGAATCATCCCGGGCGTATGTTACCGAACTGTTGGATGTCAGCCCCAACGATCCCGCGAGCAACGGTTCCAATGATGCCGCCGATTTGCAGTATGTCGGTGCAGCAAGCGATTATACCAGTGGGGTTTTGACTGACGCGTCCATGTATTTCAGCATTGCCACCTATGGTAAGTGGGATACCCTCCACGCCCCCGAGTACGATATTTATATCGATAACAACGAGGATGGCACTCCCGACTACGTAATCTTCAATAACCACACCGGCTCCTCCAGCTCCCCGACCGACACATTCTTGTCGATGGTTTGTCTGCTCTCGACCGGAAGCTGCTATTTCGAAGATTACATCAACTGGTTCGGTGGCGCCACCAATACCAACGTTTTCAATAATAACGTCATGACCATGGATGTGCTGCTGGAAGACATCGGCCTTACTCCCACAGACACCGGTTTCGATTTCCAGGTGTTCACATTTAACCGCGAAGCTGCCGGTCTTGTGGATGTCAGCAAGATGATGCACTTTGACGTTGCGAACCAATCGTTTAGCGCGAATAATGCTGGCATTTCGGGTATCCCGGTTTGGTTAGATGATCCGGCGGCTCCTGCGATTACCGTTGCCTACGACAAAGCCAATATCGCAGCCAACCACAGCAAGGGTCTGTTGATCCTGCACACCCACAATGCCGCGAACACTGCTCAAGTGCTGCTGCTCCCGCCGTCTGTCAGTTCCATTACGGCTGCAGACCCGAACCCGACCAACAGCGCTAGTGTTGACTTCACCGTCACCTTCTCGTCCCTGGTCACGGGTGTGGATGTCAGTGACTTTGCCCTGACAAAGACTGGTGTTTCTGGCGCCAATATCACTTCCGTTGTTGGCGCTGGTGATACATACACCGTCAAGGTCAACACCGGCACCACATCCGGCACCATCCGCCTTGATCTATTGGATAACGACTCCATCATGGATGCCTCATCCAACCGCCTCGGCGGTATGGGCACCGGCAACGGCGATTTCATCACTGGTGATGTGTATTCTGTCTTCCGCCCGGCCACTTTTGCAGATGTTCCTCCTACTTACTGGGCCTGGGGCTGGATTGAACGCCTGAATGCAGCTGGCATTACCAGTGGCTGCAGTACTTCGCCCATGCTCTACTGCCCCGAAGTAACAGTTACACGCACTCAGGTGGCCATCTTCTTGCTGCGCGGTATTCATGGCGCAGCTTACAATCCTCCACAAGCTGTTGGCAACATCTTCAGTGATGTTAAAGCCGGTGATTTTGGAGCCGCTTGGATTGAGCAGCTGTACACCGAAGGTATCACCAGCGGCTGCGGCGACACCAGGTTCTGCCCCAATGACGAAGTCACGCGCGCTCAGATGGCTGTCTTCCTGCTTCGCGCCAAACACGGCAGCGCCTATACGCCTCCTGCCGCAACAGGCACCCTCTTCACTGATGTTTCAGCATCATCCTTCGCCGCCGGTTGGATTGAACAATTGTCCAACGAAGGCATTACCAGCGGTTGCGGCGGCGGCAAATTCTGCCCCGGTTTGAATGTGACCCGCGCTCAAATGGCAGTCTTCCTCGTTCGCATCTTTGCCCTGCCATAAGTAGTACTTGCTTCACAGTACGTTTTGCTCCCCCGGAAACCCGGGGGAGCATTTTTTATATCTGAATTATCCTGGCGTAACTTGTTTAACAATAAAAGTGTGGCATAATCCAGATTCTAGGAGATATTTTCATGCCCACAGAACTTACTCATGAAGAAATCCTGCGCTATTCGCGCCATTTGCTGATTCCCGAAGTCGGCCTGGATGGACAGAAAAAGCTCAAAGCATCCTCCGCCCTGATCGTCGGTACGGGCGGGCTGGGATCTCCGGTCTCACTATATCTGGCCGCCGCCGGTATTGGGCGCATTGGCCTGGTGGATTACGATATCGTAGACAAAACCAATCTCCAGCGTCAGATCATCCACGGCACATCCACCATAGGCATGTTAAAGGTTGAAAGCGCCAAAAACCGCCTGATGGATCTCAATCCAGATATTCAAGTGGATACTTATAATATCCCGTTCACCAGCGCCAACGCGCTGCAAATTGCCAGCCAGTACGATATCCTGATCGATGGCACTGACAATTTTCCAACCCGCTACCTCACAAACGATATCTGCGTCTTTCTGGGAAAGCCCAATATCTACGGCTCCATATTCCGCTTTGACGGCCAGGCCAGCGTATTCGACGCCCGCACCGGCCCCTGTTATCGCTGCCTGTTCCCCGAGCCCCCTCCGCCTGGCCTTGTACCTTCCTGCGCTGAGGGCGGTGTGCTGGGCATACTCCCCGGTACCATTGGCACCATCCAGGCCACCGAGGCCCTGAAAGTGCTGCTGGGCATTGGATCGCCGTTGATTGGCAGGCTGCTGCTCTACAATGCACTGGACATGTCCTTCGATTTTGTCAACCTGCGCAAAAACCCAAAATGCCGCGTCTGTGGACCAAATGCGGACATCAAAGAGTTGATCGACTACGAGGAATTTTGTGGTGTGCCCGGGCATGATCACGAAGATGGTTCTGCCGGTTTGGATTGGGATATCGACGTCATCCAGCTTGCCACCCGTCTGGGACAGCCCGGCGCGCCCCTATTATTGGATGTGCGCGAGCCGCACGAGCTCGAAATCTCGCGCCTGCCTGCCGCGCTAAACATTCCACTGGGTACCCTCGCCGCGCGCCTTTCAGAACTGGATACCGCCCGCGAGATGGTCGTCTTCTGCAAAGCCGGCACCCGCTCGGCGCGTGCGCTCGAACTATTGGTCAGCGCCGGGTTCAAAAAAGTTAAAAACCTGAAGGGCGGTATCAACTCCTGGGCTCAAACTGTAGACACCAGCTTGCCGGTCTACTAAAAGCACCTGATAGTTTGCGCCAGCGCAAAGACAAACCAGGTCAAATCCATATACTGGATACATGTCTAAACGCTTATACCTGCCGTTGATCGGTTTTGCTTTGCTTGCACTCCTGGCCGCCCTGTGGGCGGGGTTACTGCGCCTGGGTTGGACTCTTCCCACACTCACATCTAATTTCGCCATGCTGCATGGTCCCCTGATGGTTTCCGGGTTCCTTGGCACCCTGGTTGCACTTGAACGCGCTGTTGCCCTGCGCCAAAAGTGGATGTTTTCTGCGCCTTTGCTTACAGGTCTGGGTTGGATGAGTCTGCTGGTTTTTCCTACCTTCCTGCCAGGCGCAATACTGCTCACCCTTGGAAGCCTGGGAGCGGTGGGCATCCTGGCCTTCATAACCCACCGTGAAACCCAGATTTTCACCATCACCATGCTGGTTGGTGCCATCACCTGGTTTGTTGGGAATGTCTTGTGGATGTTGGGACAACCCATTTTTCAGATTGTTTTTTTGTGGCAGGCTTTCCTTGTGTTAACCATTGCCGGGGAACGTCTGGAATTAAACCGCGTACTGCGCCCCACCAGACAGGCCATTCTGCTCTTTATTGCAGCCGCCAGTCTTTATTTCTGCGGCGTGATGCTTTCCACCTTTGTCCTGAGTTGGGGTACCCGGCTGGCGGGCATCGGGATGTTGCTGCTGGGCGCGTGGTTCCTGCGTTACGATCTTGCCCTTCGCAATCTGCATCACCGTTTGCCCATCACACGCTATATCGCCTGGAGTCTTTCGTCAGGCTTTGTGTGGCTGCTGGTTGGTGGAATCTTGAACCTGATCTTTGGTGCGATGTATGCCGGACCGTATTATGATGCCGCTCTGCATACAGTTTTTGTGGGTTTCGTCATTTCCATGATTTTCGGGCATGCACCGATCATTTTCCCGGCCATTCTGGGCATACCAATAACATTCCACCGCATTTTCTACACACAGCTTATCCTGCTGCATACATCGCTGGTTATCCGCATCTTGGGCGACCTGTTGACCAACCTGTCCATCCGCCAGTGGGGCGGACTACTAAACGAAGTGGCAGTGCTCTTATTTTTAGGCACCACCCTCTACTCGCTGCAGAAAGGCTCAAAATCCTGATACCAGTAAAATCAACTCTCTTCAGAAAACCCGGCGGGCGGAATGCCCAACGCCTGGATTAGCCGCGCCCAGTAATTCACCTGCGCTGCGGTGGAAGCCAGGATAACCATCTCGCGCTCAGTAAAATTATCCTTTATCTGCTCGATAAAATCAGGATAAAACTTGAGCGGGCTCTGCGAAATCATGCGCGCATACCGGATCGCCAATCGTTCCCGTTTTGAAAAACTGGAGACAGCCTCCACATCCACCTGCCCGCGTAATGCCAGCACTTCTTCCGCACCAATACCCAGAGTCTGGTGTTCATGCGAATTCATATCAATGCAAAACGGGCAAGCAGCTGCAAAAGAAGCTGTCATGCGCACCAGTTTCAGTGTGCGCTCATCCAACTTGCCATCCCGGTGTGCCACCAGTGACTCCAGAACCCCGGAACCTATCGCAGCCCGTGGGTACCAGGCCAAAATACGCGCGGGGAGCATCACCTTACCTGTCACTTTTTCCGAAAACCAGATCCCCAACCGCAGCAAGGTTGGTATCGCACGGGGCGGTTCAATAAAAGCACTCATAGGGTTTCTCCAATTTGTTGTCCCAAGAAAATAACCCTGGCAAAAGCAAGGAATATAAATTCACGCACATGTGCCAATGGTGATAAAAAAGAAGAAAAGGTGCCGGTGCGCTAGAAGCCGGACGCTGGTCAGTTGCCACGCTAAACTGTCCAACGTGTGCATCCACACGTGAACCGCCTGGAAAGTCAATGATCATTTCCATATTTTCCAACTTCTGAAATGGGAAGTTTATTTTGATACAGTATGTTTGATGCATTGCCATAATTAAAGTTTCAATTGAAGCTGTTCCATCTAAAAGTCTTTACAGCATCTTCATATAGCCCGGCACATGTTTATGATATCCTTTGCTGCGGTCAGGATATCCATGCACATGCAAGTGTATTGCATGTGTCGGCAGGCAAAAATAGCGTTAAAATGCTCACCTGACAACAATTCGCCAAAAATAAATTCAGGAGATGGGCTCACATGGCAAAAAAGGGTATTCTAATTGGAATAGGTTTGTTGCTGATCGCAGCCGCTGTTTTTATCAGTATGCGGCGTTCCTACATGATGAGCGGTAGTTCCACCAACGCGGGTGGTCTCACGGCTGTTTCTGCCGATGGTACCACCATCCCCTGGGCCGGGGAGAAGTTGCCAGAGAATACAGCCCGGCAGGAAACCAATGGATTGGTGGTTTCTCTGGTTCTCAATCCTTACCCCCCCACCGGCTCACAGGCCAGTAATTTTGATGTAACTCTCACGGATGCCAACGGCCAGCCCGTAACAGATGCAAATATCAGCCTCGATCTGACCATGCCAAGCATGTATATGCCGCCCAACAACTTCGCCCTTGAAGCTGGTTCAGGCGGCAATTACCAGTCATCGGGCCGTTTCACCATGCGCGGGCAGTGGCGCATTGAAGTGATCATCACGCGTGGCAGCCAAAAACAGTCCTTCTTTTTTGACGTTTCACTGTAAACAGCATGCTGCTCAGTCACCATCCCCACCCTGCCTGGTTTTTGTCCTGGCAGCCAAACTACTGAGCCCCCTGGTTGCGTGGTCGGCTTCAAACATTTGCTGTAATGCTCATAATGCTTTTTGCCGTTCAAACTATTTTACGCGGGCTGGCGGTAACCAACCTGAGCCCATCAATGATTATAGGACCGGTGATGCCATGGTAGACACAATCAAATGCGACCATTGCGGTGCTGAAGCAAGGCGTGTGGTCACAAAAGAGTTCGATGGAAAATTGATGAACTTTTGCTGCAAAGGCTGTTTAAGCGTTTACGAGATGCTGCGCGAAGAAGGCCTTTCCAATCCACCCCAGAGTTCCAAACCTGCGGCATAAGTCAATCAACACCCCGCAGATTGCAAATTCAAGGCTATTCCGCCCCAAAAAACTGCATCGGAAGGTCAACCTGCGCAAACTCTTATTTTCTTCTTAATCTTTGCTCAGGTTGCTCTAAACCGCTGCGCATAAAATAGTATTACATTCTCCAATGTAAACCGCCAAGAGCCTGGGCCGGCTTCAAGGCGGTTTGGTTTTTAAATAGGTCTTTTTAACGCAGCGGCCACTTCGATCGTGTTCTTGGGCTTATTGAATAAGCTGCCGCCGCTCTCGAACTATCCTGACCGACCCATCAGTCGCAAACCAGTCAAACTGTGGTTCTCGCGCAAACACTTATTTCCTTCTTAATCTTTACTCAGGTTGCTCTAAACTGCTGCGCATACAATAGTATTACATTCTCCAATGTAAACCGCCAAGAGCCTGGGCCGGCTTCAAGGCGGTTTGGTTTTTAAGCGGGAGTTTTTCGCCTGACCGCCGCTTCACCTGCGCCCCTGGGGTAAAGAATGAGCCAGATCTGCTCACCGACTATCCTGCCAGACCAACCCGATCAATCAGCGTTGAAATCCTGATAAAATCGATGGCGCGAGATGAAACAAACCTCGATATAGACTGGACTACAAATACACTTCCCTTGTGGAGATATACATGAACGAGATCACCACCCAAGTCATCCAGGCAAACGGCATCAACCTGCGCGTTGCCCTGGCCGGGCCCAAAAGCGGAAACCCGGTTATCCTGTTGCACGGATTCCCGGATGCCAGCTTTGGATGGAATTCGCAAATCCTGGCCCTGGCACAGGCCGGATTTTATGTCATCGCCCCCGACCAGAGAGGCTATAACCTGAGCGACAAACCCGAAGGGGTCGAGAACTACCGGGTTGAGATACTGGTGGCAGATATTCTGGCCCTGGCAGATGCGCTTCACCTGCCGCAGTTCAACCTGGCGGGTCATGATTGGGGTGCAATGGTCAGTTGGAGTCTCGCGGCCAGTCACCCGCAAAGGGTGAAACGCCTGGCAATTCTCAACGTGCCGCACCCCAGGGTGATGAATCGTTTTCTTCAAAAGAATTGGCGGCAGCGGCTGAATTCCTGGTATATATTTTTCTTCCAGATCCGCGCCCTGCCAGAAATAGCCCTGGGCGCCTTTGACGGCAGGTTGCTGGCGCGCCAGATGTGTAAATCGCTCTCCAAAGCAGAGATCAAGCGTTATCGGGCTGCCTGGGCCCAGCCCGGCGCCATGAAAGCCATGATCAACTGGTACCGCGCACTGTTTCAATCCCGGCAGCCTGCACCCCGCGAGAAAATACAGATGCCTGTACTGGTGATCTGGGGCAAAAAAGACGCCTACCTGGTGTGGCAGATGGCGCAGGAAAGTATAGAAATGTGTGAAAACGGGCGCCTGGAAATTGTGGAGGATGCCACTCACTGGGTGCATCAGGACAGGCCCAAAAAAGTCAACCAGCTATTGATCAATCATTTCTCTGGCTGGTAAACATCATCTGCCCAGTCAATCAAAATCCCCTCTCGCGAGGGGATTTTTTGCTGCTTATCCCAGTATAACTTCGACCACATTTTTCTCACCCAGCATTTCGGCCGGCAGCAGGTTATTGTGTAGTACCTCGCCATTGAGCGTAACTGACCTGACACCCCGGCAAACACCGTTGGGGTTTTTAACCTCGATCTCAACAGTTTTGCCGCGGAAACGACGTTGAGCCTTGAAACCGTTCCAACCAGATGGAATACACGGATCAAGCCGTAGCCCGCCCAATTCGGGACGAATCCCCAATACATACTGGGTAGCGCTGTAATAAGCCCAGGCAGCTGCACCGGTCAACCAGGAAGTGCGCGTATTACCTGGTCGCGGGGAAAACGTGGAATAGGTGGTCTGCCCCTGGACGTAAGGCTCCAGTTGGCGAATTTCAGCACGGTCGTTGTAAGCGGCCGGCATAAAAGCGCGGTAGTATTCGTACGCGCGATCCCCATTTCCCAGCATGCACTCCGCCATCACGCCCCAGCCCTGGGTTTGATTGAAAATCCCCGCATTTTCTTTAATACCAGGGTTGAAAACCACCGCGCGCATCACATCCACAGATGTTTTGACGAAAGGCGGGGCCGAGAGCATCAGGCCATACGGCGTCGCCAACCGCTCCTTGACAGATTGCATGCAGCGTGCAGCCTGTTCAGGCGTTGCCGCACCGCTGATCACTGACCATAACTGCGTGTTGAGATAAACCTGACCCTCCTCATACTCATGTGTGCCGTAGACCGTGCCGTCCTGGGTAATAGCCCAAATAAACCAGTTTCCATCCCAGGCGCAGACCTGAATATTCTCATCCAGTTTTTCGCGCCGCGAGAGCGCCCAGGCAGCTTCCTGCGGGCTGCCAAATTGCTCATTTAGCCCGGCATAGATCGTCAACCCAAGGCGCACCTGGAACGCAACGAACAGGCTTTCGCCGTAATAGCCAAGCCGCAGGCAATCGTTCCAATCAGCGGAAAGGCCGCAAGGCAGCCCGTTTTTACCAGTTCTCTCCAGGTTAAATTCCAACGCGCGGCGCAGGTGCCCCAACACACTGGCTTCGCCCTGATCAGCATACGGCAGCACTTTGTTGTAAAAATCCACATCACCTGTTTCACCCACATAAGCCGGGATCGCGTTAAAAAACCACAGGCAATCGTCAGAGCGGTATTCTTCAAGCTCAGGTACCTTTTCGTGACCTGGATGATGATCGAAAGGCTTGATGACCGGGATCGCGCCGCCATTGGATACCTGACCTGTCAGCATGAGCTCCAGCCGTTGGCGCGATTCTTCAGGGATGGCCGCTGCAACGCCCAAAATATCCTGCACCGAATCGCGGAAGCCCAGCCCATCGCGCTCGCCGTTATACACCAGGCTGGCCGCACGCGACCAGGCAAAAGTGATCAGGCTGTTATACAGTCCCCAGACATTGATGGTGTGGTTCAACTCCTCATCGGGAGTCTCAACCGTCAGGCAGCCCAGTTTGGCATGCCAATTATCTTTTAATTTTTGCAATTCAGCTTCTGCTCGCGCCAGTGAACCAAATTCAAGCACGCTGCGCTTGCCCTGTTCGCGGGCATCGCCAATCCCCAGCATGACCAGGATTTCGCGGCTTTCACCTGGCCGAAGGGTGAGGTTGGTCTGCAAGCTGCCGCAGGCATTATCGCCAAAAGCATTGCTGTTCGTACACTGGCCCTGCTCCACCACCAATGGATTGTGGTACCCGCGATAAGGACCAATAAAAGCCTCGCGGCTGGTATCGTAACCAGCCAGCTCAGCGCCCACCAGCGCCATCCAGGAGAGCATTGCACCGTCATTCCCGCCGGGTGTGGTCATATTGTCATGAATGGCAATGCGCAGTAGCTTATCGTCTGTCAAGCCGCCGCGCACGATGAACAGTGAATACTGCAAATTGACCTGGTCCTGGAAAGTCATCCACTGGTTGGTGAACTCGCAAAAAGAAAAAACGGAAATCTCGCGCGTCAGGTTGCTCTCGTTGGTCACTTTCAGCCGCCAATATTCAAAAGTTTGTCCCAACGGAACGAAGTAGGTGGTCTCCGTTGCAATCCCGTTCAAGCGCGATTCAATCACACTGTAGGCTGTGCCATGCCGGCAAACACTCTGGTACTGGTCAAGTTGTTTCCCCACCGGCTGCCAGGATGCTGACCATGTATCGCTGTTTTGATTGTCGCGCAGGTAGAAATAGCGGCCAGGCTGATCCATGGGTATCGCGTTGAACAGCAAGCGCAAAAACCGTCCGCGCGCGCCCGATTTATAAAAACTATACCCGCCAGCATTGTTGGTAATCACCGCCCCATATTCTGTTGATCCAAGATAATTGCTCCATGATGTGGGTGTATCGGGGCGCGTGATCACATATTCTTTTGCGTTGTCATCAAAATAGCCGTAGTTCATTTTTGCTCCTGGGCATCGAAAATTAAAGCAAGTTTCAGAGACGAAACCATATTTATTTTACATCTGAAGTCCTGGCAACAATATACAAACCACTGGAGCGTAGAGCACGGATATAATTGGCGCGAGGAGCGTACAAAAATGACTGAAACCAGCCCTACCCCCCTATCCGAACCGATCGAGCAACCCATAACAGCCTGCGGAAGCCAGGTAAAAGATCCGGCACAGTACCCATCTGCGCAGTTTCACGGGAAAACCGTCCTTTTTTGCACAGAAGCCTGCCGACTGGCTTTCCTGAACGATCCGGAACGCTTCATGGCCGGGGAGATCGAACACCCAGAATAATTTTAACGGACTACTCAGCAAACTGACGCTGATAGAGCTGGAAATAAAGCCCGGCATGCGCAAGCAGCTCGTCGTGCTTGCCCTGTTCCAAAATTCTTCCGTCCTGAACCACACAGATCAGATCCGCGTTGCGAATGGTACTCAAGCGGTGCGCAATCACCACTGCCGTGCGTGCATGCAGCAATTTTCGCAGCGCATCCTGGATCAATCCTTCCGTCACACTATCAACATTCGAAGTAGCCTCATCCAGCACCAGAATACGCGGGTCGGTCAAAATAGCACGCGCGATGCACACCAGTTGGCGCTGCCCCACCGAAAGATTTGTCGCGCCTTCCTGGATGCGTGTTTCGTACCCTTCTGGCTTTGCAGTAATGAATTCATGGGCGTTCGCCAGCCTGGCCGCGTGCTCAACTTCTTCATCGGTTGCATCTGGACAGCCAAAACGGATGTTATCCACAATGGAACCCGAAAAGAGAAACGAATCCTGCGGCACCAACCCGATCTGACGGTGCAGTTGGCGCTGTTTGACTGTGCGCACATCGATACCGTCAATCAGCACAGCCCCTTCGGTCGCATCGTAAAAACGGGCGAGCAAGTTGCCGATCGATGTCTTGCCCGCGCCAGTCGGCCCAACCAGCGCCACGGTTTGGCCCGGCTGGATATCCAGGCAAATATCATGCAGCACTTCCGGCAAATCTGGCCGGTAACGGAATGAAACATGCTCAAACGTCACGCGCCCGGCAATGCTGCTCACATCGGCTGCGCCAGGCTGGTCGAGCACATCCGGGACAGTATCCAGCAGCTTGACTACCTGCTCGCCGCCCGCCATTGCAGATTGAAGTGTTGTGAACATGCGGCTGAGTTCCTGCACCGGTTGGAAAAAGCGGGTAACATAAGAAAGGAATGCCACCAGCACACCCAACGTCACCGTGCCGCTGCTCACCGCGCGCCCGCCAAACCACAGCACAATGGCAGTTGCCAGAATCCCAAGGAACTCAATCGCGGGGAGGAAAATGAATGAGAGCTTCATGGCGCCGATATTGGCCTGGCGGTTGACCTCATTCACCGCGTTAAAATTCTCCTGGCTGGCATCTTCCTGCCCAAAAGCCTGGATGACGCGCACTCCTGCAATGTCTTCCGCCAACCCGCCCACCACTTTGGCGACGCTGGTTCGTGTTTCGCGGAAAGCCACCCTCGCGCGCCGGGAGAACCAGAAGGTCACCAGCAGCATCAATGGCATGACTGTAAAAGCCAGCAGCGCCAGGCGCAAATCCATTATCAGCATAACTACAATGATGCCAACCAGCACAAACAGATCACCAATCAAGGTAATGATACCTTGCGAGAGCAAGTCATTGATGGTCGCCACATCGTTCATCACGCGTGAAACAGTTACGCCAACAATATGCGTATCATGATAACTGAGCGACAGTTCTTGCAAGTGGCAAAACAGGTCCCGCCGCATATTGGCAAGCATGCGCTGCCCAACCAGCGAGAGCAAATATTGCTGTGTGCGGGTGGCAACATACAGCCCAAGATACGTACCGGCTGTCCATAACGAAATCCGGACTAAACCGGCCTGGTCCCCCAGGGAAATATAAGTATCCACAGTAATTTTCAACAAATACGGGACCAACAAAGTCAGGAAAGTATCCACCAGCATCGCCAAAAAAGCCAGAGCCATCATTTTGGTATATGGACGCAAATAAACCAGCATGCGCGCAACTACGCGCTGGTTATAAATTTTCCCATGCACACCGTCCCCCTCCGCAAAGCTCTCCATCGCATTGCGCGGACCCATGCCTGAGCTTGAAACTCCAATCCCAAAACTCATACTTTATTCCTTTTGGTTGATACAGGCATGGTCAATTCAGACCAGGCTCTCATATCTTTACTGGCTCAAGGTTCACTTTGCCAGGTTTGAGCTGTTGATGATAAATACTTTCGTACAACGGCGATGATTGCAGCAGATCGGCATGTTTTCCGCGCGCGACAATCCGCCCTTTATCCATGACCAGGATCAAATCCGCCGAATGAACGGTGCTCAGGCGGTGCGCAATCACAAAGGTTGTGCGCCCGCGCATAACCCTCTCCAGCGCAAGCTGAATCAAATGCTCCGTCTCGCTATCAATACTGGATGTAGCATCATCCAGGATCAAAATACGTGGGTCAGTCAAAAGTGCGCGCGCAATAGCCAGGCGCTGCTTTTGCCCGCCGGATAGCGTCACCCCGCGCTCACCAACTTCTGTGTCATAACCAGCGGGTGCCTGCATGATGAATTCGTGAGCCTGGGCATCCTTTGCCGCGGCCTCAATTTCGGCCTGTGTCGCGTCGGGCTTGCCAAAGGTGATGTTCTCACGGATCGAGGCCGCAAAGAGGGTTGTCTCCTGCAGCACCATACCAATCTGGTTGCGCAGCGAGCTCAGGCTCACCTTTCGAATATCCGTGCCATCGACAGTGATGCGCCCAACCGTCGGGTCGTAAAAACGCGGGATCAGGTTCACCACGCTGGTCTTGCCGGAACCAGTCGGCCCGAGCAGTGCGATTACCTGGTGGGGTTCTGCAACAAAGCTGATGTCTTTCAACACCCCGGACTGCCCGCCGTAGGCAAAAGATACATTTTCAAAACGTACCTCGCCTCGCCCCAGTTCCAAAGCTGGCGCGTCTGGTTGCTCTACCACCATCGGAGCCGTATCCAGGATTTCAAAGACACGTTCAGCCGAAACCGATGCAATCGTGATGGCAGGCAAAACCATGCCTAAATACCGTACAGGGGTCACAATCTGTGCAATATAGGTGGTGAAGGCCACCAGTTCGCCAAGTGTAAGCGCATGGTTGATCACAAGCATGCCCCCATACAACAAAACAGCCACACTGCTCATATCAGCGATCATGTTCAACAGCGGCATATTGTTGGATTGAATTTTGGCCGAAACTGCCGAAAGATCGTACCATTTCTGGTTTTCTGCGGCAAAGCGTTGAATTTCAGCTTCTTCCTGGGCAAAGGTCTTAATCACGCGCACCCCGCGCAGGTTCTGCTCAACGCGAGTGGTCAAAACAGAGAGCTGCTGCTGAATATCAAGGGACAGCGGGCGAAAAACCCTGCCAAAGCGGATGGAACGAAAAGCCAATAGCGGCATGGAGAGAATGGCGAGAAGCCCAAGCTGCGGGTTCATCCACAGCATCACACCGCCAGTGATCACCATCAGAAAACTACTCTCAATCACGCGAAAGATGGCCCGCCCCGTTAAAAAGCGGATGCGCTCCACATCTTGAATGGCGCGGGAAAGCAGATCACCGGCTTCCGCTTTGTCATGGAAAGAAAAGGACAATTCTGTAATCTTGCGTTGCAGGGAATTACGCAAATCGTAGGCTACATTTTGCGAAGCGATCTCAGTCCACAGTCCCTCATAATAAGTGAATACGCCCTTAATCAGAACCAGCACCAACAATCCCCCTACCGCCAGGGTTAAAATAAACGTATCCCCTGTCCCAATCCCCTGATCAATTGTCCAACGGATTACCTGCGGGTTAACCATGGTAATCAGGTCAATGAGTACCATCAAAATATAAACGCCCGTTACAAGTTTCCAATGAGGGCGCAAATAACGAAAGCAGCGCAACAGAATATTGACCTGGGATGACTTTTGGGGTTGATTTTTAGCGGGTTGCTTCATGGTTTTTCTTATTTAGGGATAGGTGCAGCCAGTAATTATACCCCCCTGGCCACCGGCAAATTTTACACTAACAGCCCAACACTTAAGCGCGCCGGGTTGGAAATCAACCGGCATATTTCATTACCGGTTATCAAAATAGCCTGACCGTAACGGGAACAAAATCTTTCACCCTGAGAACAACAGAGCGCGGAGCAAACCTTCTGAATGGTTTCTCTGGGCTCTGCTGTAAAAAATAAGTCTGTTTTGAATTGGTTATAAAACATTCAATTAGCGCAAACGGGCCGAAAGATCGCTCAACTGTGCAATTTCATCGGCGGATAGCGTGAATTTCATGGCTCCGGCGCTCTCTTCCGCCTGTCGGACTTTGGTCGCGCCTGGGATGGTCACAACCGTATCGCCTTGCGAATTGATCACCCAGTTCAGCGCAACCTGGGCCGCGGTAGCGTTATATTTACCGGCAACTTCTTCCAGGGCCTGTATCAATGACTTGCTTTTCTCAATCCCACGCTGCAAACGTGCGCGCCACAGGAAGGATTTTTTTGCCAACAGTTCGGGGTTCTTGTGGTATTTTCCTGTCAAGAGACCCGAAGCCAGCGGGGTATAAGCGATGATCGTGATCCCCAACTCTTTGGCGGTTTCCAGAACACCGTTTGTTTCGATGGAGCGCGCCAGCAGACTGTATTGCATCTGGTTGACTGCCAGGGGCAGCCCGCGTTTTTGCAAGGCTTTGTGCGCGCGCCGCATCTGGTCGGCATTAAAGTTGCTTACACCCACCGAGCGGATCTTACCAGCGTTCACCAGGTCTGCCATCGCGTCCATTTCCGCTTCCGGCGTGGAAAAGCTGTAGGGCTGGTGTACCATGTACAGACTGATGGTAAATCCATCCAAAAAGCGGATGCGGTCTTGAATGGTAAGAGCAATGTTGCTCGCAGTGCGAAACAGCGGCCACCACTTGGTCGCCACGACCACATCCGCATCAGTTTTGCCCGCCGCTTTCAATGCTGTAGAAAGGGAAGCCTCTGATACACCCGCTCCGTAAAGCTCGGCCGTATCAAACCAGTTAATCCCACCGTCCAGCGCAGCTTTAACGGTCGCGTTTTTCTCGGTCTGGTCAATTACCGGGAAAACCGAACCCATTAACCCACCGCCGCCTGCAAATTCCATCATACCCAATCCAATGGGTGTAATCTGGATATCTGTTTTTCCAAGCGTTCGTTTCGAAATTGATGAATTAGTTGACATGCGTATTTCCTTTATTATGTATATTATAAAGGTAGCGTGGTTTGCCAAAGAAATATTATACGGTACACAAATAAAGATTTTATTAACATTGGGCAATTTTCCACAGCAGCAATCAGCAAAAGGCAGTAAACGATGTGGGTTCTAATCTCTTAATATGATTATTTTCAATTTTGCCTTGCTAAATTTAGTTTACCCCCCTATTTGCGAAACGAGCCATGCCATTCCATCCTGCTGGTTCATCTTTTCCGTTGCTTTTTATTGCCTTGCCACCCGATTGATGCGATAATCGCAGAGAGATTTCCCCGAACAAACATGCCCGTACAGTCAGGATGCTACATCCGCCTGACAGGCGATAGATGTTTTGGGTTGCCCGGCAGGTTTCTCTAACCATTGGATGGATTGCCTGACTCGCTTCCTTCTGAAATACCCGATGGAACAAAAAGAAATATTCTTTGTGGAGTAAGAATGGACAAACCAATGACTATCATTGTGCGCGGCAGCGGGGATGTCGGTTCGGCTGTTGCTCACTTGCTTTTCAGCAGCGGTTACGCTGTGCTAATACAAGATTCAGCCCAACCCGGCGCCACCCGCCGCGGCATGGCTTTCACAGATGCCATTTTTGATGGGACTGCTCTGTTGGAAAACGTACCGGCGCAGCGCGCAGACAGCCTGGATGACCTGCATACCCTGCTCACAGTTGGCCGGCTGATACCCGTTACGACCCTGGAGCTGCCCGTGCTGCTGGAAGCGCTATCCCCATCTGTTCTGGTGGATGCCCGCATGAAAAAACATCAGCAGCCCGAGTCGCAGATACAGCTTGCCGCGCTGACCATTGGATTGGGGCCAAACTTTATCGCGGGTGAAAACGTACACCTGGCAGTAGAGACCAATCGTGGAGAGAATTTGGGGAAGGTGCTCGCCAGCGGTGCCACCGAACAATTAAAGGGCGAACCAAATGCCATTAACGGGCATGCCCGTGACCGCTATATCTACGCCCCCCTGGCTGGCGTATTTCATACCAAAATGCACATCGGGCAGAGAGTTGTCTCAGGACAGGAAATCGCGCGGATAGAGCAGACGCCGCTCTATGCTCCGCTCGACGGCAACCTGCGCGGCCTGACACACGACGGCGTGCCCGTGCAGATCAAAGGTAAGATCATCGAAATCGATCCGCGCAGCGAAAATGCGCAAGTTTTCGGTATCGCCGAGCGCCCCCGCCGCATTGCACTCGGCGTGCTGGAGGGCATTCGCAGCTGGGAACAAACCTCGTCTGGCGGATCATGAAATCCTGGCAAACAGCACACCCAACACCACAGCCACCCCACCCAAAAAACTACTGCCAAACAAATTCAACATGCCCGGCCAGGCCTGGCCTTTCAGGATCAGGTTGACACTCTCATAGGTATAAGATGAGAATGTGGTATAAGAACCCAAAAAGCCAACCGCCACCAACACCCGCCAACGAGCATCAACCACAAAACGTTCCGTGATAAGCGTCAGAAACACCCCCAGAATAAAACTACCCGTCAGGTTGATTAGCAGTGTCCCGTATGGGAAGGCCGCTCCAACGCGCTCAACCACCCAGATATTCAACCAGTAACGCAGGTTGGCACCCAGAATGGCGCCGAATGAAATTAATAAAAAAGTCTCCATATGTTTTGAGCGCATCCCTTTTCCGCTTCGATTCAAGCTGAAATATCACCGGCCACAAACGAACCATTCCAGAGCAACCGGTACGCTTTTGAATTCTCTGGAATATGTTCATACACTTCACTCAAGGCGATTCCCTTAATATGGCAAATGACGGCTGCCAGGGCAACGCCGTGCGAAACAATCAACACCGAACCTTCCGAATGTTTTTCCGCGATTTCCCGGGTCACACCAACTACGCGCTCTGCCAGTTGCACCAACGTTTCGCCGCCTGGCGCGCCGTAAGACAACGGATCACGCGCCCGATTCGCCAGCCCGTTGGGATATTGCATTCCAATTTCACTGGCGAGCATTCCCTCCCAATTACCAAGATGTATTTCGCGCAGGAGTGGCTCCTGGATGATGTCCAGAAGGCTGGGTTCGGCGATTATTTCAGCGGTTTGCAGCGCGCGCAATAAATCGCTGCTGTAGATCGCAGAAAAATGCACATCCTTCAATTGATCGCGCAAAATCAAAGCCTGCGCCCGCCCCACATCATTTAACCCTGGAGCATCCAAAGCCTGGCCCTGCCACCTACCGTTAAGATTCCAATTCGTTTGTCCATGACGGACAAGCCAGAGTTCTGTCATCTCGCCCTGTCCAGGTATTCCTGTATTTCAATCATTGGCGGGCGTTCCCGTTCAGCAATTTCTTCAACATCCAGAAAATAACCGTTATTGTTATAACGGATCAGCTTCATAGACCGGTTCACATCTTCCAACACCGTGCGCCCAAAACGACTCTCCAATTTTCGCATCACTGTTTGGATGATCGCGAATGACATTTTGCTCAACGCCTCCAACGGCTGGTTGTGATGGATGCGTTCCAGCAGATCCACCTGCGCAATGGCATTCAAACCATACCGTTCGTAAATATCGATCAACAGGCCCGTCTCAACGCCATAACCGGAAAAGAATGGTGCGCGTTCCAGCGCCTCACGCCTGCCCGCGTATTCACCGGAAAGCGGCTGCACTACTCCCGAGAGCTCGGGATAAAACAAATTTAACAAAGGACGCGCGGTCAATTCGGTCACACGCCCGCCACCGCCCGCTTGCATTTTTTGGCCTACCTTCAACGGACGTCGATAAAACCCTTTGACAAACTGAATTTTGTCATTCAGTAGCAGCGGCCCAATAATTCCATAAACAAAACGTGGATGGATATTTACGATGTCGGTATCAATCCACACAATAATGTCACCGCTCGTTACAAGCTGGCTCTTCCACAACGCTTCACCTTTGCCGCTCCGCGCCCCCAGACGTTCAAGCAAATGCTGGTGGATGTAAACAGGAATTCCTGCTTCCTTTGCGATCTCGCGCGTGGAATCGCTCGAATTAGAGTCAACCAGCACGATCTCATCCAGCAGAGGAAACTTTTCCATCAACTCCCTTTTCATCATTTCGATTACTTTGCCCACTGTCTTTTCTTCATTTAGAGCTGGTAAGGCCAGGCTGATAGTCACACCACGCTGCTTTTTCAAATCCACCAATTCTTGCAGTAGTTTGAACTCCTCTGCGTGAAAGGTATTTTCTGCAAACCATTTATCAACCAGGATTGAAATCGCCTGCACTCCAGCGCTTTCATCATACTCCATCTGTGGTATCGGGCGTCCGCTCTTAACAACAATCACCACACCCGGCACCTCGCGCAAGATACGATCTGCCAACGGCCCAACCGAAATCGGGCTGGTAACAGGCTGGGATGAAGAGCCCAAAATGACAATATCCGCCTTTTTGGTTTCATTCAAAATGAGCTGTACAGCGTCATCGGTTACCGCAAACTGTTTCCGCACCTCAGGCATTTGTTTCAGAACTCGTTCCAGGCCCTTAAATGGCGCATCACTTCCTGCCTGGGGATCACCCGTTTTACGCAAGTGCAGGGCTGTTACACCTTTGGGATGCAGGCCCAAACCCACCCGCAGGGCCAGTTCAGCATAAGGACCGCCTCTCACCGGGACAAGGATGTGTTTGGACTTGTTTGGCAATTTGCCCCGCACCAGAGCAATGTCGCAAGGCAAACGGGCCAATCCTTCATCTGTGCTGACACCCAATGCGCTGAAATGCGTATCCCAATCCATGCAAAGCAGGTCGGGCTTTTCCTTCTGTAAGAGCTGGGAGAGTTCATTCCAGGGTCGATACGAGACGATAATCTGGGATTTGCTGGTGATACGCTCATCTTTTCCGTATAACCGCATTCGCTTTCGCAAAGCGCGCGCAGCGATGGCGCCCATACTGAGCGATTGATCAGGTGGCACAACCACCACTCCTACCAGGATAATTTCCGCGTCAAAATGGCGCGCCAATTCAAGCGCATTTGCGCCTGGCCCTTCGTGAACAAGCGGAATAAGAATTGTGTGAATGGGAACATATTCAGAACGTTTTTGCATCGTACTACCTCGTTTCCACACCGTAGTGGTCACAAATTGTGCTGTTCGGCTTTAGGGAAAGAACCGCACTTTGCGACCGCAAGGTTTATAAAATAGGGGCGATGTGCTGGCGATAAATTGCATCCCAGCGAAAATTGGAGCGAATTCGCATGGCAAGCCTCGCCGGCTGCGCAGTTTGAAAATAATTTGCAATCAAATTCGCAAGATCTACCGGACTTTCATCCGGCGAGAAAAAACTGGCATCCTCCAACCCCAACTCCCGCAAAGGCGGGATATCTGCGCAAAAGGCCGGCAGGTGACTGAAAGCAGCTTCAATCAATGGAATACCAAAACCCTCTTCGCGGCTGGGGAAAAACAGCCCATCTGCAATACGATAAAAATCAGCAATCACTTCATCTGGTAAAAAAGTGTTGGTTAATCCTGCCAGAAAGTGCGCGGATTTTTTCAACCCCAACTGCGCACTCAAGCCTGTAAGCTTCTCAAAATATTGACGGTTACCGGCATTGTGTGGGCCGAGCGGCCCTGTAACCACCAGCGACGCAGCGGGGAATACCCGCTGTAATTCTGCCAGGGTACTCAGAGCCAATTCAATATTCTTGCGCGGGGTCACACGCACAGGCAGCAGCAAAATCGGGGCAGAATCCAACAGGTTGGTTGCCTCGAGCAGGGCCTGAGTTTGCGGCTCAAGTTTGTAAAAGCGTACCATATCCACGCCATTCGGAATAACGTGGATGGATGTCTCTTCCAGACCCATCAATTCAGCAAGCTCCTTACGACGAAGCTCCGAAACCACTACATGCGTGGTTTTGCCCCAATCACTGCGCAATAAATCCCATGGATAGCCATCATAAAGCTCAGGCTGGTAACGCGGAGTCGTCCAGGCCAGATCATGATGCCAGAGAATAAGCCTGGGAAGTTTCCCGGCGCTGTGCAGTTGGTGCAGCGCCGCTGTTAACGCGAGGTTTTTGTTCAACGAACAGACATTATGAGCAATTAAAACATCCATGCCCGCAAGTGCGCTGTCTAATTGCCCGGCAAGTTCATCCCGCAGCGTTTCAAATTGGGATGTCACAATACCAAGATCCAACTCCAGTTTCACATTATTGACGCGCTCATGCATCGAATCAGCCAGAGGGATCAAGGTCAATGGAATTTGAGCATCCAGCGCCTCCCCACGGGCCGCGATCAGATG
>JBBRWF010000004.1:0-24913 GCA_038249405.1 Anaerolineales bacterium | reverse complement strand
GGGCTCGGGAGAATTTACGCTCGATGGCGATGCGCGTATGCGTGAGCGTCCAATCGGCGATCTTATTTCTTCTCTGTCTCAGTTGGGCGCAAAACTCGAACCTTCTGCCTCCGATTGTCCTCCTGTAAAAATCAGCGCTTCCGGTTTGCCCGGTGGAAAAACATTGGTATCTGGAAAGATTTCCAGCCAATTTTTATCCGCGCTTTTGATGGTGGCGCCCTATGCGCAGCACCCGGTGGAAATTAACCTGTCTTCAGACCTGAACTCAAAACCGTATGTTGATATGACCCTGGCCGTTATGGCAGATTTCGGCTTGAACGTAACACGTGAAGGGTATCAGAAGTTTGTAATCAATGCTGGCGTATACCGTTCGCATAAAACCTATGATATCGAGCCAGACGCATCCGCAGCTTCTTATTTTTTTGCCGCTCCCGCTATTTTGGGAGGCACAGTTCGCATCGAGCACATCCATCGAAATTCCAGGCAGGGTGATATTGCTTTTATCAATATTCTGGAGCAAATGGGCTGTTCAATTAATGAAGCAGAAGACTTTATTGAAGTAAGCGGTTCGGGCCAGATATCAGGTGTGGATGTGGATATGCGTGACATCCCCGATACCGCGCAAACACTTGCGGTCATTGCTCCATTCGCAACATCACCTACTCGTATTCGCGGCATTGCCTCTGCGCGCGTGAAAGAGACTGACCGGGTCCATGCCACTTGTCTGGAACTGGCGCGCTTAGGCGTGAGCGTTGAAGAACACCCGGATGGAATGACAATTTATCCGTGTGCCGCAATCCAACCTGCGCAAATACAAACCTATAACGATCACCGCATGGCGATGTCTTTTTCACTGATTGGTCTGCGCACCGGGAAAGTGATTATTGAAAATCCGCAATGCGTTTCCAAAACTTTCCCATCCTTTTTCACTGTTCTGGAAACCTTGCGATGATCCGCCTGGGGCTTACGGGATGGCCGGTTGCGCATAGCCTTTCCCCTCTGCTGCAAAATGCAGCTTTGCGGGCTTCAGGATTGGATGGAGAATACAAACTCTATCCCGCACATCCGGCACAGCCTGAAGTGCTTTCTGATCTGGTTAATTTGATTCGCACCGGGGAATTGGATGGATTGAATATTACCACCCCGCATAAACAAACCGTCGTAGAATTTCTGGATGAGCTGACCGATTCCGCGCGAGCAATTGGCGCGGTAAACACGCTCTATGCTAAAAACGGCCGCCTTATCGGCCACAACACAGACGCGCCAGGTTTTATTGCAGATTTGCGAAATAAATTTTTCAAGTCAGATGAAGCCTGGAATACGGCTTGTTCTGGGAATGTGCTTGTCCTGGGTGCGGGTGGCTCCGCCCTT
This sequence comes from Anaerolineales bacterium, assembly GCA_038249405.1. Lineage (GTDB taxonomy): Bacteria > Chloroflexota > Anaerolineae > Anaerolineales > Villigracilaceae > UBA5195. The sequence continues at coordinate 23,542 of JBBRWF010000004.1, read as the reverse complement.
GCAGTAGTCTGGGCCCTGGCGCTTGCTGGCTGGTCAGTGACAATTGCCTCGAGACGAGTAGAGCAGGCCGCTGATCTGGTATCTGCACTAAAGCAGGCAGTTAGGGAATCCAGATTAAGCGCGATACTGTTGACTGCCATTGAAAAGGAAGACCTTGCTAACCTGGGCTTAATTGTAAACACCACATCTGCTGGTATGACACCTGACATAAATTCAAGTTCGTGGCCCACCGGGTTGGCATTCCCCGTGCAAGCTTATCTTTATGATCTGGTTTACAATCCCCGGGAAACTCTTTTAGTACAGCAAGCACAGTCGGCGGGTTTGCAGGCTGTGACTGGCCTTGGCATGTTGATTGAACAGGCTGCGCTGGGTTTTGAAGTTTGGACGGGGCATTCTGCGCCCCGTGAGAAAATGGCTTTGGCAGTGGAGGCATAATGGCGTTACGTTTTTTGACTGCTGGTGAATCGCATGGTGTGGCCCTTGTCACGATTCTGGATGGCATGCCTGCCGGGTTGGCCTTACCGGCAGAGGTAATCGACCGTGAGTTGGCTCGTCGCCAGATTGGGTATGGCGCCGGTGGCCGAATGAAAATTGAACGCGATACTGTGCAAATCCTGAGCGGCGTAATGAGTGGTCAAACCACCGGTGCGCCAATTTCCTTATTGGTGAAAAATGATGACCATGTGAAGTGGAAGGGCAAGCCGGTTGTGCCGCTGACTACCCCTCGTCCGGGACATGCTGACCTGACCGGCGCGGTTAAATATGGTTACACCGATTTAAGACCAACCCTGGAACGCTCATCCGCTCGTGAGACAACCATGCGCGTGGCGGCTGGAGCAATCTGTAAACTCTTTCTCGCGCAGTTTGGCATCACCGTGGGTGGTTATGTGCGTGCGATTGGTGAAGTGGAAGGCGAGTTCGGTAAATATTCCTACCTTGAGCGCTTTTCACTGGCTGAGCAAAATGATGTGCGCTGCCCGGATGCAGCTGCCGCTGAAAAAATGCGCGCACGTATCAGCACCATTATGCAGACAAAAGATACCCTGGGCGGCATCCTTGAAATTGTCGCCCTCGGTTTGCCCGTTGGCCTGGGTTCCTATGCTCAATGGGATAAGCGCCTTGAAGCCCGCCTGGCAGCAGCAGTTTTATCGGTTCAGGCAATGAAAGGTGTGGAGATAGGGGATGCCTGGGAGAATAGTCGTTTGCCCGGCACACAGGCCCACGATGCCATTGAGTTAGACGCTGTCTCCGGCGATCGTTTGTCCAGACCATCAAATCGCGCTGGCGGTATCGAAGGCGGCATTTCCAACGGGCAGCCGCTTGTGATCCGGGTTGCCATGAAACCCATAGCAACCACTCTGACACCACAAACCACCGTAGATCTGGCTACCGGGGTGCAGGGCCCCACCAAATACGAGCGTTCGGATTTTTGCCCGGTTCCCCGAGCCGTGCCTATTTTGGAAGCCATGGTTGCGTTTGTTTTAGCAGACACCCTGATGGAAAAGCTGGGCGGTGATTCGTTGGCCGAGATGCTGCCACGTTTTGCAAACCTGCGCCAGGCGAAATTGTCTCAGTTACCCATGGACAATCTCGAGCATGTTTTTTGGGAGTAAGATGAAAAAGATATTTATTTATGGTCCACCTGGTGCAGGGAAAACGACAATCGCCAGCCTTCTGGCTGAAAACCTGGATTTTCAATTCATTGATCTGGATACACAAATTGAAGCCAAAGCCGGTAAGAAAATAGCGCAGATGATGACTGACTCTGGCGAAATGGCCTTTCGGGATCTGGAAGCGGCTGCCGTTGAGCAGGTTTGCCTTGGCCTGAACAGCATGGATGCCCGTGGGGTTGTAATCGCGCTGGGTGGTGGGGCTTTACTCCGTCCTGAAAACAGAGCGCTGGTTGAAAGCACTGGCGATGTTGTTTTTCTTGATGTAGCCTTGCCTGTACTGCTCACCCGCATCTCAGAAACGGAAGCCCAGCGGCCACTATTGGCCGGAGACCCGGCGCGCAAATTGATTTCTTTACTAGAAACGCGCAAAGTACATTATGCTTCTTTTCCCTGTCGCATTCTTGTAGACGATACTCCGGAAGCAACACAATTGCAGACTCCCGCTTTATTAGCCTGGGAAATACAGCGTATTTTAGGCGTTTACCATGTGCTGGGTATGGGCTCTGGTTACGATGTTGTGGTTGAGTCGGGCGGGTTATCCCGCCTGGGCGAAATGCTAAAAGAGCTCCAATTCAATGGCCCTGTTGCGATTGTTTCAGATGAAAATGTTGCCCCACTTTATGCCGCGCAGGTCTTAAACTCAATCCGCGCCGCAGGGCTGGTTGCCAACATCCTCATTATCAAAGCCGGTGAAGATCAAAAGACTTTGGAAACTGTAGCCAGCTTGTGGCACGGATTTTTAGAAGCCGGGCTGGATCGCAAGAGTAGCGTGCTGGCCCTGGGCGGCGGTGTGGTCAGTGATCTGGCGGGTTTTGCAGCCTCCACCTTTATGCGTGGTTGTCCGTGGGTGGTTGTTCCCACCACATTGCTCTCCATGGTGGATGCCAGCCTGGGTGGAAAAACAGGTTTCGATCTGCCGGAAGGGAAAAATCTGGTGGGTGCCTTTCATTCGCCTCGCCTGGTGCTTGCCGATCCTTCGGTCTTGAGCAGTTTGCCAGCAGCAGAACTTCGCTCTGGCCTGGCGGAAGTTGTGAAACACGGCGTTATCTCAGACCCGGAATTATTTGAATTATGCGCGCATGGTTTTGATGCAGTCATCAAGGATTTACCGCGCATAGTTCGCAGGGCAATTGCGGTTAAAGTGCAGGTTATAAGACAGGATCCATTTGAGAAGGGTCTGAGAGCTTCATTAAATTTGGGCCACACCGTAGGTCATGCTGTCGAAATTGTGAGCGAATTCCGTCTGCGGCACGGTGAAGCCGTTGCGATTGGCATGCAAGTTGAAGCCCGCCTGGCAGAGCAGCTTTCTTTGGCGCCTTCAGGCCTGGCGGCACGAATTGCCCTGGTGTTGGCCGGGCTCGGTCTTCCGTTTGTTGTGCCTGCCGAGCTGCCGCTGACTGCCATTGTTGCTCGAATGAAATATGATAAAAAGAAAGCTAACAATGTGGTACGCTTCGCTCTGCCCTTAAAAATAGGCTCAGTGGAACCCGCTGTTCCGGTTTCTGATCTCGAAAGCGTTTTTACCTCTGAATTCCTTTACGCAGCTCCCGTTGAAAATGTTCATAAGGATGTGTGATGAGCGCGATTTTGATTTTGCATGGACCTAACTTGAACTTATTGGGATTACGCGAGCCAGATATTTATGGCAGCCAGACCCTGGAAGAAATTAACCGGCGTTCTGTGGAATTTGGTCAAAACCTGGGTCTGGAAGTGCGTTTTCTTCAATCCAATCACGAAGGGGTTTTGATTGATGCCTTGCATGATGCCAGAAACTGGGCGGCTGGAGTTGTTTTTAATCCTGGAGGCTATACTCATACATCGGTAGCGCTGCGGGATGCAATTTCAGCGATTGCAATTCCTGTTGTGGAAGTGCATCTTTCGAATGTATATGCTCGTGAGGAGTTTCGGCACAAATCACTCATTTCTCCGGTTTGTAAGGGGAAGATCAGCGGGTTTGGTTGGCGCTCCTACTTGCTGGGGGTACAGGCTTTGCTGGATATTATTCACGAAGCGACATCCTGAACGGTCGTTTCGTACCCAAAATATTGTATACTTTGTCACTTGTTCTTTTTTGTAAATTATTCTAAACTTAGGCTTGCGCATAATTTCCCTGGTGCTGATCGGTGTTTAGATTCCGAATTGCATCTTTGCGATTAAAGCGTGGCAGTCTAAATATTTTCCAGCGTAGTTGCTTCACTTTACGAACTGGATATTGACTTGAACAGGAGAAAATCGAATGATTGACCAGATCAAGCAGCATATTGTCCGCATCAAAGGGCGAGGTGCAACTTATGTGGATGCCCGCTGGTATCCTTTTGAAGAGACAAACTACCTGATGATGTGGAATGGCAACCTTAAAAGCGCCACGGCCAGCCGGGAAAGCGGTATGGGTGTACGTGTATTGTACAAAGGCGCCTGGGGCTTTTCCGCTTCATCAGACGTGAATGAACCGGGGGCTTTATTTGACAAGGCCTATGATAATGCACGCGTTGCCGCGGAACGGGTTACTTTCCCGGTCCGTCTGGCTGAAAAAGATATTATCCAGGCTCGCTTTGAAAGCCCCTGCCAGATCAACCCTTTTGACGTGCCACTTGCAGATAAGGTTGCTTTTTTGAAAGAGTTGGACAGCAAACTCGATCAGAAGGGTGTAAAACAGCGCGCCAGTGATCTGAATTTTGTTCGCAAGCAGATTGTTTTTGTTGATTCTGAAGGCAGTGAAATTGAGAAGTTGATCACCGAAGTATTTTCAGGGATGGAAGTCTCTGGTGTGGATGGCGATGGAGAAACCCACGAGCGCAAATACCGGCTAAGCCGGCAGGGCGAAAGCCGCGGCTGGGAATCACTGGACCACGCATTGTTCGGCGAAAACGCCGAAAGAATAGTAAGCGAAATGAACCAGGTTTTGGTTGCAGAAGAATGCCCCAAAGACGACCGCTCGGTCATTCTTATGCCTGGCATCATGTTCCTGCAAACCCATGAAACCATTGGACACGCCCTGGAGCTTGACCGAATTCTGGGTTACGAGCTGGCTTTTGCAGGCGGTTCATTTGTGACCCTGGATGATTTTGGCAGCCTGCGTTACGGCTCGGATAAACTGACTGCGCGCGCCAATGCGGTTTTGCCAAACTCACCGGGCAGTTTTGGCTATGATGACGATGGTGTTGCTGCGCAGGATATTGTTTTGATTGATAAAGGCATTTTGGTCGGCGCGATCACTGGCCGCCAGATGGTAGAAGAAGCCAATGCAAAAGCGCACCGCGAGATTTTCTCTGGCAGCGGCGGCGCCAATCGGGCAACAGCCTTTTACCGCGTTCCGATCGAGCGCATGACAAACATCAATATTGACCCCGGTACAGACGGCAGCCTGGAAGACATTATCAAAAATACCGAAAAGGGCATCATTCTGGATGGGGATCGAAGCTGGTCAATCGGTTCCAACCGCGAACAATTCCATTTCGCCAATGAAATCGGCTGGCTGGTGGAATCTGGCAAGGTGACCAGCGTTGTAAAACATCCGACCTACAAAGGCAGTACAACCAGGTTCTGGAATTCCCTTTCTGCTGTGGGGGATAAATCCACCTGGCAGGTGCAGTTTGTCGATAATTGTGGCAAGGGTCAGCCCAACCAGATCATGCAATTAGGGCACGGAGTGCCGGTTTGTAAATTTGACAATGTCCGGATTGGAGAATAAAGATGAAAGAGCGCATTTTACAGACATTAACCGAATTGCGTGCCTATGCCATTCAGAAGGGCTATGATGTCGCACTGTTCTACCACGAAGAAGATAGCTACCTGATGCGTTTTGCCAATTCTGCGATTTCGCTGAACACCAATGAGCATTTAATTCGGCTAGAAATTACTGCTTATGCGGGTCGCAAACGCGCCAGCTATGAGTTGATTACAAACCTGGGCGAACTTGACGCGATGAAGCGCGGCCTGGATGCGGCAGCCGAGATGGTCAATCATGCTCAGCCTCTAAATTACGACCCGACTGTCCCGGCTTTTACAGAGTCTTTTTCAGATGAAGCCGGTTATGATGGCGCTTTGGCCGGTCTGAGCAATGAAGAGCGCTTGGACTACATGAACCAGGCAGTCGCCGGTCTTGAAACCGCCGAAATCAAATTCTCAGGAATTTTTTCTTGCGGCGGGAATACGATTGCACAAATTACCACCCGCTCTCTGCACACCCAGTATTTCAAAACGTCTGATGCGCAGGTGTCAGTTGTTCTCGCACATGCTGGCTTGAAGTGGGAAGTGACCGCAGAGCAGTCTGCGCAGAAGAAATCTGACCTTGTGCCCGCTCGCTTGCGCCAGGAACTGGCCTATCTGCTGGGTCACTATCAGCAGGATGCTCCGCAGCAGGTTGCACTTGGCCATTATGACATTGTTTTTGGTTCAGCTGCCATTGCGGACATGCTTAGCATAATGAACTGGATTGGCTTTAGTGGTGGTGCGCCGAAACGTGGATTTTCGTTCCTCACTGAAAGCAACCTGGGGCAGAAAGTCTTTTCAGATAAATTCAACCTTACTGATGAGCCGGACTGCCTGGATACCTATCCATTCAAAAGGGATTTTGCCGGCATTATTCGCAAGCCATTCCCTGTATTTACCAATGGTGAATTTAAATCCTTCACCTGGTTCCAGGATGACGCTGATGAATTTGGTGCGGCAGCCACCGGCCATACAGTCATGCATAAAAGCCTGGTGTTGGGCGCTGGCGAGCAGCCAGTCAACTCGCTTGAAGATTTAGTGAAATTGCCCCGTGATAAGGATATTCTTTATATCCCGTTCTTGCACTACATGAATATCGTAAACCCATCCAAAGGCGTCCTAACCGGCAGCTCACGCTTTGGGGCATTGCTGCTCAAGGCGGATGGCACTGTCACAGTCCCATACAACGTGCGCCTGACACAGAGTTTGCTGGATATTTTTGGCGATAATGTCGCATGGTTATCTGGCGGGACTGTTGCCTATAATACATCCAGTAGTTACGGAGCACGCAACCCGTCCGCGGTGGTCGTTCCGCACTTTATGCGGGTAAATGATTTGGAAATATCTCACTCCAATTCATCTTATTAAGCCGCAGTGTAGCATAAAGAAACCGCAACGCCGCACCCCTTCTCCGTTTGATAACGGCAGTGGGTTGCGGCGCTCGTTTTTGTTTGTAAATAGTTCAGCTCTGGCCTATTCGCTCAAATTGCCAGGCGAAATATACTTAACCTGCTTGTAGGGTTTTAATTGAACCGCTAAATTTTCCTGCAGCAAATGGCCTGATTCGTGCATCAAGGTATCGTGATTATAGTCATTTAGCTTCACCATGCTCGCCAGGCAGGGGAAATGATGGTGTGCCAGACCGCTTTTTTCCTCGGCCTCATCCGCAGAGAGCCCGATCAGTTTTTCAGCAACAAAGTGGGCGCAACCACAAACCGCGTCGCGTTGCACCTCTGCCGATGTAACCAGGCGTGTTTGCGAGTCTACCGTGATGTGGATATCGGGCTGACCAAAATAGTGGGCAAACTCCGATATGATCTGGCTCTCATAACCTTCCCGCTCGGCCCTGGTGATTTTGTAATCATGTTCTGTCAGCGAACACAGTGGTTTGGGACATGCGCAGGCTATTCCCATGCGCTCCAACCAACCGATAAGTTGCCGCGAAAGACCGCGAGGCAGCCAGCTCTCATTGTCCACCGCCACGACCACCCCGCGCGCACCGCACATCCCGGCGATTTCAGGGATAAGTTCTGCCACGGATTTATTCTCCGCGAAGGAAAGGATCAAGTCACTGGCCGGAAAACTTTTAGGCAGGAAGTCTTCGGGGTAATCGATAATCAATGGTAAAGCCGGGGGTGCCTTCCATGTTTCAATTGACCAGCCCTCGGGGCTGCGTGCGCGCAGATTGGCGATATGCCTCAGCCCATATTCCCCGGAATAAATAGCAAGAATTTTCATAATTTATTTTAATGCCTATGGGCTATCTATTCTATGACTTTAGTCTCTTTTTAAGGTGACTGTCACCTTTCACTCTTTTTTGATACGAACCTATTTTTTATTTTGCTTTCCTCAGATATTGTAAAGTAGCCTCTACAAGGATGGCTGTTCCAATCGGCATGGCTCGTTCGTCAATATCAAATCGCGGATGGTGCAGGGTGCGCTCATCACCTTCTATAAGAGTTCCCAGTGTAAACATGGCTCCTGGAATCTTCTCGGTAAAAGCACCAAAATCTTCAGCGCCCAGCGTTGGAGTTCCGGCTTTTACATTGTCCTCGCCCACAATTTTGCTGCCCGCCTCGCTGAGCAGGGCAGCCACATCCGGGTGGTTAATGTTAGGACCGCCTCCAGACTCGAAACGAAGCTCATAATCTCCACCCATGCTTCTTGATATTGCAAAAGCGCGCTGAATTTCATTTTGTATGGTTGGCAATAATGCCGGGTCGGTATAGCGCAGTGTCCCACTGATCTGCACTCGTTCAGGAATAACATTTTCAGCGTAGCCGCCCCGGATCGTACCGATACTAATAACCACCGCGTGAAAAGGGTTGATCCGGCGCGATATGATTCCATTGAGCGCAAAGATGATATGCGCCAAAATCGAGAATGGATCAATCGTCAGGTTTGGGTGAGCGCCATGCCCGCCCACACCGATGATCGTGCCAAACCAATTTTCAATCCCGCCCGAGACAGGCCCGGCAGAAATGCCCATTGTGCCGACTGGCTCCTGCGGGTCAACGTGTTGGGCGATGATGAAATCCACCCCGTCCAATGCGCCATCATCAATCATCCGCAGCGCTCCACTAAGCCCTTCTTCATCACTCATTTCTTCTGAAGGCTGGAAAATAAACCGGACTCTGCCGGGTAGGTTTTCTTTCGCCAGCAGCGCCGCAGCCCCAAGCGCCATGGCAACATGGCTGTCGTGACCGCAAGCGTGCATGATGCCAATACTGAGTGAAGCATATTCCCGATCTTTCGCTTCGACAATCGGCAACGCATCCATATCAGCGCGAATTGCGATTGTAGGGCCATCCATCGGCCCGATATCGCCAATGACGCCTGTTTTGCCAACCTGCCGCCGCACCCGACACCCCATTCTCTCAAGTTCACTTGCCACGAGTTCGGCTGTTCGTTTTTCTGTAAATCCAAGCTCGGGATGCGTATGAATGTCTCGCCGCCATTGAACAAGGTCTTCAAAGATTGCATGAGCTGATTTAAGCATACTTTCTCCTGGCTAGAAAATTACAAAGGTTATTCTATTACACTAATCCCGGCAGGTGATCCATTCCGGCTGCACGTGCCTGGGTTTCAATCAGGTCTTGCAGCTCTTTTTGTTGCCCGGCATTTATTTCAGGTCGTCTATATTCTGAAAGTAATTGTTTTGTGCGTACTTTTGCGCGCGTGAAGGCATCCGTGCTGCCTTCCGCCTGCCAACCGCGCATGGATGTGCGGTCAATGACGGCTGAAGGCAGGTATTGTTCTTTCGCAAAAAGATCGCGGGTAATTTTTTGCTTCAAGAAATCACTTTTGAAGTTTATGCCCTCAAACATGGCGGTTGCGAGGGTCTCCGTGTGGATTTTCATGCCTTCCAGCAGGCGCTTGATCATGCCAATTGCTTCTGCGTCCATGACGAGTTTTTCGGGACTCTGACAGGCCAGGAAGTCAAGCATACCCGCTCCGGAAATCATATTTATCCCAACCAGTGCCCCAATCAGAGCCGTCATACCCGATTCCATGCCTGCCTGGGCATCAACCAATTTTGAATCACTTGCACCCAGGTAGGCGTGCGTTGGTAAATTCATAGATTTCCCAACACTGGCGCAGGACGCATTAATCATGGCGGTTTCCACCGCCCCAAAGGGTGTGCTGCCCTTGCGCATATCGAATATAGCAGGCGCGCCGCCCCACACGATCGGCGCGCCGGGATGGGCCAATTGATGGATTGCGATCCCGCTTAAGCACTCCGCGCTGTGCTGTACAACCGATCCAATCAGGGTTACAGGGCCTGCGCCGCCCGCCAGCGGCATGGAAACCATCTCCGCCGGGATCCCGGCACGCGCCAGCTCTATCAGGTTTTCTGCGCCAAAGCCGCTCCATATCAATGGAGGTGAAGGGCAAACATCGAAAACAGCCTGTGGTTTTTCAGATAGAGCTTTGCGCCCTCCGGCAAAGATTGCCAGCATATCGATCATGCTTTGCAGGCTCTTTATTGAAAAAGACCCGGTGACAATCGGCTTTTTTGAGTATAAAAGCACAATGTAGAGCCGGTACATATCTCCGATGGATTTGGGGATTTCGTTGCAGACGATGGCGGTCGATTGTGCATCGTATTGGGGCAGCATTTCTGCAATTTTCACCACCTTTACCAGGTCATTGGCAAAAGAAGGTTTGTGCTCCAGGGTTTCCGGATCAAGCATGTGCACCCCGGATGAACCAGGGTCAAACTGAACAACATCGCCTCCGTAGGTCACGGTTGGGTTGCCGTCACGGTCGTATAGGTTAAAAGAGTGCGGCACAGTCTCCAGCGCTTTTTCCACAAGCGATTGGGGAATTGCAACAATATCGCTGTCAGACTTCACATCTGCGCCTGCTTCTGCAAGTAGTTTTCGTGCTTCGGCGGACAGGACTTTTATGCCCGGTTTTTGTAGTAGTTGATAAGCTTCTTCCAGGACGCGCTCAACTAAATGTACGGAAAGCAATTCCATTTTGGGCTGCATGAAATTCTCCGGGCTTTCTCCCGGTTGGGCCGGGATTTTGATTATTCCAGGGTTGCGATAATTTTTGAAAGCTCGGCAGAAACGTGAGCATCCAGCGGGTCTGGTTGGTGCGTAGCCAGTGTCTTGCGAGCTTTTTCCAGCCCCCAGTCGCGCGCATCATCTTTTTTGGTTTCCCATTCAGAATACGGTCTGCGGTCCATGAATTGCGGCAGGAAAACATCACGCATATGCTGGCGGGTATGTTTCTGGCTCAGGAAATTACCCCCGGGTCCCACATTTGCGATTGTGCCCAGGGCCAGCGTTTCGTCGTTAACTTCAATGCCTTGCATGACCTTGTGGATGATGGAAAAAATTTCGCAATCCAGCATCATTTCAGCGTAAGACCAGATGCGGCTGCCGTGTAAGAAACCCGCGCCTAAAAGCATATCCGACATGACAATACAGGCCATCATGGTCGACAGGCTGTTTTCGAGACCGGCCTGCCAGTTTGGTTCTTTGGCGCCGGTTGCAAATGACCCCATTGAAAGTGGGATGTTGTAGAAGTCAGCCAGTACATTCGTGGCCGCGCCGTATAAAAAGTCTTCAGGTCCGCCGCCTGTATACGCACCATTACGCAAATCGGATGCAGTTTGTGCCGCGGCATAGAATACCGGTGCGCCAGGGTAAGCGAGCTGGATGAGTGCGGTTGCCGAGATTACTTCAGCATTACCCACCACAAGATTGCCTGCCATGGTTGCCGGGCCGGTTGTCAGGTTGGCGGCCATGGTCATAAACCCGGTTGGCACGCCATATTCGGCTGCTACCAGCGCAGCGTCCAGGCTGCCGCCATCGTGACCAAGCGGAGGTGCTGTACATTGCATCAAAGAGAGTACCGGCCTGCGCCGCAGCTCTTCTTTGCTCCCAGCCACAGCGATGGCTAATTCGATAGCCGCGCGCGCTTCGGTTTCGTTGTAAACGCTTTCAGTTTGAACATGTTTGGTCGAATTTTCCCAAACGGCCTTTAATTCGTGCAGTCCGCGCGTGGCTGTCGGCTTGTCTTGGGCGGAGAGCGCCACCCAGTGGAAAGCGATTTCTTCTGTGGCATCGGCAATACGCGCAATTTCGCCGACATCCTTTAGTTCTGACGTCCGTTTTTGCCCGCTCTGAATGTCCATGATTTCCACACCGCAGCCGTCTGTGCCAAGAAAAACGTGGTTTCCATCCATCGGGCAGTTTTGCTGTGGATCTCGAGCGCCCAGCGCATAAGCGTGCGGCGCACTTTTTAGGGCTTCTTCAATGATTTGCGGCTTGATTTTGACAATCATTTTCTCAAAATCGACTGCCGCGCCGTTTGCAGCCCAAATTTCCAGCGCTCTCTTCGATGGAAAGCGCACGCCCACATGTTCCAGGGTGTCAAGCGTGGCCGCGTGGATTTTGTTTACATCTTCGGGTGAAAGAATGTTTAAACTGAGCTTGGGGTTGGTGATTGATTTTATATTCTTTGTCATGGGTTTAACTCCGGTTTTCAATAAAGTCAGGTGGTCGCTCTGGTTTCTAGCTGATGCCAACCAGAGATTTGGCTACGCCGACAGCTCCAATCGCATCTTCACTGTATCCATCCGCCTCGATTTTTTGTACCCATTCGCGCGTTACCGGCGCCCCGCCAACCATTACTTTAACAGTTTGACGTAAATTGGCTTTTTCCAGGGCTTCGATCACCTCGCGCTGCTTAACCATGGTTGTTGTCAGCAGGGCGCTCAATGCAACAATGTTAGCGTTGACTTGTCTGACTTTGTCGATGATTTTTTCTGCGGAGATATCCACGCCAAGGTCATAAACCTGAAATCCTGAAGCCGATAACATCGTGCCAACCAATGATTTACCAATCTCATGGATGTCGCCTTCGACAGTTGCGAGAACAACTCTTCCTAACATTTGTCGTTGGCTGCCGCGTTTTTCCATTTCCGGCTCAAGTGCGCTGACAGCCGCCTTCATGGCCTCACCGGCCATCACCAGCTCCGGCAGGAATGCATCACCGCAAGAAAAGGCATCTCCTACCTGGTTTACACCAATCACATACCCATCGGTGATTGCCTGAAGGGGGTCGATGTTTGCTGCGATTGCTTCAGCGGCCAGGGCCACGGCCTGATCTGCATCTCCATCGATAATGCTTTGAGCCATTTTTTGAAATAATTCTGCTGACATGGTTGTTCTCCTTTGGGACCGTTTGGTTTGGTGGACTGATTATGAAATATTTTTGGGCGTCAAGATGTGCAATTCTTTTTCTTTAATCAATTCCTGCGGGATGCCAAGAAAATTAACTAATTCTTCCCCCAGGTTTTTTATATGTGCGATCACATTCTTTTCTGCCAGTTCATGGTCTTGCAGCCCAATGGCATCCAGTATGGCTTTGTGTTCTTGAAATTCCTGTGCCAGGATGGGTTGCAGTAGATCCGGGTGACGGAACATGTACTCGTATAGCATCCAATCTGGAAACTGATGCGATACCATCTCGTATATGCGGGTCATCAGCGAATTTCCGCTGGCAGCGACGAGTGCCAGGTGGAACTCTCGATTTAATTGCATTTGTGCAGACATGTCGTTAAGAGTCATCAGTGCTTCGGTTTTATTCACCATCTGTGTAAGTGCCTGGAGCTGCTCCTGCGTACGCAGGCGGGCGGTCGCAGCAACAGCGCTGCTTTCAATCAGCAAGCGCAAGACATACGAGTCGATAATTTCATCGGTCGTGAGTTGCAGCACGCGTACGCCGCGATATGGAATGCGTTCCGCCAATCCAGATGAAACCAATAAATCCAGAGCTTCCCGTACCGGAGTCTGGCTGACGCCCAACTGGAATGAAATATCCTCCTGGCGTAACCATTCACCCGGTGAAAATTTCCCGGAGATGATTCGTTCATGTAAAACGTTAAAAATCTCTTCTTTTAATGATTTGCGTTCCAGCAGTTGTTCTGACATGGCTTCCTGATTTTAATCTTGCAGTGGTTACCGGCTGCGTAATATTATACATTATATATAATATATAATGCGCCGGGTTTAGTCGCCTGTTTGTTATTTTGAGCTGAAATCTTGACAAAAGGGAACTACTACTCTAGAATAGTTTTATCTGATAAATAAGAGTTTTATCTAATGAAACCAATCAATCCTGCTCAAAAAACACGCTATAACATAGAAGCACTTTCAAGAGGGTTGGAAATCCTTTCCCTGTTTACATCAGAGCAATCTGCGCTTTCATTCTCACAGATCGTTGATCTGCTTGGGTTGAATAAAAGCACTGTATTTCGCATGTTGGCAACGCTCGAGGCCCATCACTTCATCGAGCAGGATCGGCAGACTCGCCTTTATCGTCCCGGGATTCGAGTTCTTCAACTGGGGTTTACCGCGATTAATTCCATGGAAATCAGCCAGGTGGCGCATCCGCATCTCGAAGAACTCTCTCTAAGGCTTGGCGAAACAGTCAGCCTGGCAGTACTGGATGATTTTCGCACGATTTATGTTGATCGCATTCGAAATCAGGCTTTAGTGGGGGTGGTCGTAAAAATTGGGTCAAGCCTGCCAGCGCATTGTTCATCACTGGGCAAAGTGTTATTGGCAGGTTTATCTTTTCCAGCACTGGATCAGCTGCTGAATGCGAACCCGCTCACACCTTACACTCAAAAGACGACTACATCCCGTGATGTGTTATTGCAGGAACTGGATGCGATCAGAAAGCAGCAATATGCTGTTGGCGATGAAGAACTGGCGGTTGGGTTACGTGCGGTCTCCGCGCCGATTCGTGAGGCTTCTGGCACAACGGTCGCCGCCGTAAATGTTTCTGGGTTAACCCAACAAATGTCTTATCAGCGTATTCAGGATGAGGTAACCCCGGTTTTGATGGAAACAGTACAGAAAATTTCAACTTTCCTTGGATTCAAAACGAACGGATATCAAAAATAAGGAGCATCGTATGGACTTCAATTTGAGCGAAGAGCATCTACAGGTTGTCAAGGTTGTCAGGGATTATTGCCGCAAGGAGATTGCGCCCGTCATAAAAGACTCAGATCGCAATCAGACCATGCATCCTGCCATTTTGCCGCGCATGGGCGAATTGGGTATTCTAGGAATTTGTATTCCAGAGAAATACGGTGGTCAGGGTTTTGACTATATTACCCTGGGGCTGGTTTGCGAAGAACTTGAAGCCATGGATACTTCTTTACGGGTGATTTTGTCTGTCCACATGGGCTTAAACAGTCTGGCTCTGTTGCAATGGGGCACGGAAGAACAAAAGCAGAAATACCTTGTTCCGCAGGCAAAAGGCCAAAAATTCGCCATGTTTGGGTTGACCGAACCAGGTGTAGGCAGTGATGTTGCCAACATGGTTTCTTCCGCGCGCCGGGATGGTGATGATTACATTCTGAATGGTGAAAAGATGTGGATTTCTCTGGCAACCAAAGCACACCACATCTTATGGGTGGCGCGCACGAATCCGGAACGGGCAGATCCGCACGATCAGCTTTCCGCCTTTATTGTTGAAGCGGATTGGCCGGGCGTGTCTCGGGGAGATATTCATGGAAAATTGGGTGTCAGAGCTGGTTCGACGGGCTGGGTCAATTGCCAGGATGTGCGTGTTCCAGCTGCCAATCGTCTTGGTGAAGAAGGCGAAGGTTTCAAAATTGCCATGTCCTGCCTGGATAATGGGCGTTACACCGTGGGCGCCGGTGCAGTCGGGTTGATCCGCGCCAGCCTGGAAGCCAGCGTGAAATATGCCGGCGACCGTAAGGCTTTTGGCAAAGAGATTGGCAAACATCAGTTGGTGCAGCAAAAAATTGCCCGCATGGTGCGCGATTATGAAATGGGCCGTTTGCAGCTTTTGCATGTTGGCTGGATGAAAAATCAGGGCCTTCGCAATACAAAAGAAACCTCTTTGCTGAAGTGGTTCTCTACTGATGCTTCCTTTGATGCGGCCAACGAAGCGATCCAGATCCACGGGGCGTATGGATATAGCGATGAGTATGACGTGGAACGCTATTTGCGCAATGCACGCGGTGCGATTATTTATGAAGGCACAAGCGAAATCCACCAGCTTATGCAGGCTGGCTATGCTCTGGGCTACAGGGTTGATGGACCATTGCGCTGCGAACTGCCTGCCTTTGATGAAAGCACGTGGCACTCCTAAAAGGATTCCATGATTCCCGCGGCGCTGGAGGGTGTGCATGTTCTGGCTGCCTTCATCATCCGCAGGTCACTGGTTACACCAGTCTCGGAACAACCTTCCATTTTGAAGGCAACATCCTGTACCAGACCGCCATCCACTTGTTGACTGGCGCTTCCATGAACGGCCGCGCTCTGGCCCAGACCGCAGTCACCCTCGACCACAATGTTCTGGTAATCTCCGGTTCTTCCACTCACGACTAATCAAACGAAATACAGGTAATATTCTAAAAAATCTCCACGAGAAATTCGTGGAGATTTTTATTTGGCTTTGAGTAGGGGCAGGTCTTCTTTTGCAAGCAGGGACCCTTTGCCTGGCCTGGCACTGTCAGACAGATCCAACACTGGTTAGGCGAGACCCGCCCCTACGGTTTCATGCGCCTATGACAATTAAGCATACAGGAAAACCCGATTATGGGCAATGACATTTGTAAGAATGAAGGATTGTTTATCGCCGCGACCGCATTGGGACAGCATTTATAAAAGAGCTTAGCACATTTCCGGCTTTCCACCCTACCAACAAAAATAGCATACGGAACCCGTATGCCACCTTGTGCAACCTGGCTAAAAAAATAGAGCGGGTGATGGGATTCGGACCCACGATATCTTGCTTGGGAAGCAAGCGTTCTACCACTGAACTACACCCGCAGACAGCAGGATTATACCGCCAGTTTGGGCTGTGTGGCAAGTGTTTTGATTGCAGCGCTTAGTGTATCGACTGCGCGGGCATACTCAGCCAGCTCAATGCGTTCGTTCGGCGTGTGGTCCAGCGCCGAATCGCCTGGCCCGTACACTGCCGCCGGGCACTGCCAGATTGGCGCAACAATGTTCAGGTCGGCGCTCCCGGTTTTGTAGACAAAAGAAGGCGTCCCACCGTTAGCCCGGATGCCGTTCAGCAGCGCGCGCACCAGCAGGGAATTTTTCTCACATGCCCAGGCCGGGATGGCGAACCCGGTCTTTTCAACCGCAGCCCCAGCGGCAATTTCGGCAAGTTTCTCATACCAGGTCTGCGGGTTCAAGTCGACCGGCAGGCGTGCCCCCACCTTTAGCGCAGCCCACTGCTCAAACCCATCCGCCCCTGATTCCATGCCTCGCAGGGTTGGCAGCAACTTCTCAAAGGCTTTTTCACGGCCCTGGTTGAACCCCTCCGCAAAGGACTTGATTTTCAGCCATTGCTCCACTGCCAGCTCGCAGGCCGAGTCACCGGCATGTGCCGAATGGAATTGCTCCACCCGCACGCGAACATCCGCCCAGGCGCTGCCCTTGTACCCCAGCGCGATGCGCTCCCAGCTGTTGGGTTCACCGATGATGGCAAAATCGGGCCGGTACTGCGTTACAGCGTGACGCGCGCCTTCCGAATTGCGTTCTTCCTCACGCGCCCCGATCACCACAATCTGCCAGCCGGGCAGTTCGCCCGCCCGCGCCGCCGCATCCACAAAACAGGCCAGCGGCCCCTTGGCATCCACCGCCCCACGCCCGTACAGCACCCCATCTTCAACCCGCACCGCTATTTCACCGGGTACGGTGTCGATGTGCCCCAGCAACACCAGCTGCTTCGGCCCACTGCCCATCACTCCCACAGCATTCCCGGCCTCATCGATAAATGCGCGCGTGAAATGCAGCGCATTCATCCGGGTCGTCAGCCACTCAACCGCGCCTTGTTCCTGGCCGGATGGGCTGTATTGTGAAACCAGGCCGGTCAATGTCGAAAAGTCATCTGTCATGCTGTACCTCGACTGGTAAGTTATTCTGCCTGTGCGTTGGGGGTCGGCTCAGCCCGCAAAACAGCGCTGATTTCATCCACCAGGTGGTCGATTTGCGCATACGTGATCACCAGCGGCGGCAGCAGCCGGATGACGGTCAGACCCGCGTTCAAAGCCAGGATCTTGCGCTCCTGCAGCGCCTTGAGGTACGGCTGGACTTTTTGCTTCAACTCAATGCCCACCATCAGGCCCATCCCGCGCACTTCGCGGATCAACGGCGAGTCGATCTGGCGCAGCTTTTGCATCAGGTACTTGCCCTTCTCGGCAGCCTGCTGCGGCAGGTTTTCTTCTTCCATCGCGCTCAAGGCTGCCACGGCTGCCGCGCAGGAAAGCGGATTACCGCCAAAGGTCGAGCCGTGCACGCCCGGCACCAGGTTCTTGACTGCCTCGCCGATCAGCACCGCCCCCATTGGCACGCCGCCCGCCAGCGACTTGGCGCAGCACAACAGATCGGGGTTCACGCCGGTTGATTGAACCGCAAACCAGTTACCGGTCCGGCCAAACCCGCTCTGCACTTCATCCACAATGAGCAGCGCGCCGTGTTCAGTGCATATTCGCCGGGCAGCCTGCACGTATTCCGCCTCTGCCACGTAGACTCCGCCCTCACCCTGCACAGCTTCCAGGATAAACGCCGCAGTCTCGTTGGTGATCGCTTTTTCCAGCGCCTCGATGTTGTTGTAAGGCACATGGTTGTAACCCGGCACCAGCGGCTCAAAGCCCTCGCGGTATTTTTTGTTGTGAGTTGCCGAAAGTGAGCCCATCGTGCGCCCGTGAAATGCACGCATGGCAGCCACAATCCCAGCCCGCCCGGTGGAGATGCGTGCAAACTTGATGGCCGCTTCCACTGACTCTGTGCCCGAGTTGCAGAAAAACACTCGTTCCAGCCCGGGAACCAGGTTGCCCATTTTTTGCATCAGGGCCGCGCGCTGATCGTTGTAAAAGGTCTCGAAAAGTGTCACCAGTTTGGTGGCCTGATCTGCCAGCGCCGCGGCTACCTTGGGATGTGCGTGACCTAAATTTGCCACCCCGTGCCCCGAAGCGCAGTCCAGGTATTCCACATTGTCGATGTCCCACAGCAGCGCGCCTTGTCCGCGCACAAAAATGATGGGCTGTTTGCTGTAAAGCCCGGAGGTATGTTTGGATTCAATCGCGAAGATTTCTGATGCGTTCATTGGATGCAGGTTCCGTTTCCTGCGAGTGCGTTTGAAATGGGATTTGAGATACGGCCATCGGCGATGATGACCCTGGCGACGCCGCCGTTCAGCGCTTCTTCTGCGCCAAGCACCTTCTTTTTCATGCGACCCTTGGCCGCTTCCAGCGCCGCTGCTAACTGGCTTTTCGGCAGCTGCCGGATCAGCGAGCTTTCGTCCGGGAAGTTTTTCATTAAACCGGGCACGGCTGTCAGCAAGATCAGCGTTTGCGCTTTTAGCGCGGCTGCCACCATTGCCGCGGCCCGGTCTGCATCCACATTCAGCGCTTCGCCCTGCATGCTGGCGGCCACCGGCGCGATAACTGGCAGGTAACCGTTATTCAACAGGATCTGGAGCAGGCCACGGTTGACCGATTCGATCTTGCCGGTGTAATCGTCGCGGATAATTTTGCGCTTCCCGTTTTCAATGCTCTGGATCGAATCTTTACGCGTGGCCTGCATCAATTTGCCGTCCAGCCCGCTCAGGCCAAGCGCATTAATGCCCAGCATTTGCAGCTGCTCAACCAGCAGTGTGTTGACCTTGCCATTGACGGCCATCAGAAAAATCTCAAGCGTTTTCCGGTCAGTGTACCGCGAAGTGTACCCGGATGGCGAAGTAATAAACTTCGGCGGCGTTCCCACTGCTTCACCCAGCGCGTTTGCCTCGGCGGAACCGCCGTGCACAAAAACCAGCCGCTGCCCCTGTTTTAGCAGTTCCACCGCATCCAGGCAGATCGCTCGGAAGTCCACGCCTTCCGTACCGCCCAGTTTGATAACGATAATCGATTCTTCCATGATTTCTCCGCTGCTCACTAAATGGGGTGCAGGCCAACGAACTCCAACGCGGTGGTTTCGGGCCAGCCAAGCATCAAGTTCATACATTGCACCGCTGTTCCAGATGCACCCTTCATCAGGTTATCAATGGCGCATATCGAAACTATATGACCGGTTTCTTCGTCCAGTTCAAACCCGATATCGGCGTAATTGGAACCGGATAAAATCTTTGGCTCTGGTACGCGGTAAATGCCGCGTTGTTCTTTAACCACCCGCACAAATGGATTCTCGTTGGCGATTGCCCGGTACGCTTTCCACAGATCTTTGTTGGCTACACCCGGTTTGACTCTGGCGTGTGCGGTTGCCAGTACGCCTCTTACCAGGTCTACCGCCGTCATTGTCAATGACACATTCCGAAGGCCCATTTCTTGAATGACTTCCGCCGTGTGTCGGTGTCCAAAAGCGGAAAAGGTACGGATGACGTTTGCTCTTTCGGCATGGAGTGAGCCGCTGTTACCTTCTGCGCCTGATTCGGATGACCCCACTTTGATTTCGATCATCACCGGGTCAGCCGGGTCAATTAAATTCGCTTTTATCAGGGGCAGCAGCGCCAGGTTGCTGGCGGTCGCATTACAGCCCACACCGCTCACATAGCTCGCTTTTGAAATTTCTTCGCGGTGCAGCTCTGGCAGCCCGTACACAAACCTTTCCAGCCATTGAGGGGCGCTGTGAGGCTCTCCATACCATTTCAGGTAGGCCGCCGGGTCTTTCAACCGAAAATCGGCCGAGAGATCGATAATTTTCCCGGCGATGCTGGCGTACTGTTCAATGCTGTGCTGCGCCTGGCCGTGCGGCTGTGCTAAAAAGAGCACATCCACCGGCTGCATGTCGCCCGAATCGCTGAATTTGAGTGTGCTGCGTTTGCGCAGGTTCGGATGCACCTGGTAAACGTATTCTCCCAGGTGTGAGCGCGAGGTTGCCTGGATAATTTCTACCTGTGGGTGGCCCAACAACAGCCGCAACAGTTCGCCTCCGCCATACCCCGACCCGCCAATAATGGAAACACTGGTCATGAAAAATCTCCTGGAATTAATAGGGTAACTACTGCCCGGTTAAGCGCGTTCTTTCGCTGCACCCATTACGTAGGTAACAATTTCATCAGCAATATCAATGCCGCTGATCGGCTGCGCAGTGTGGAACTCCATCGTGTGGTTGATTTCATTGACCACCATGCCTCTTTCAGGGTGCTCCACCAGGTCTACAGCCAGTACGCCTCCGCCCACTGCAGCGGTAGCATTCAGGCACAGGCTTTCAATTTCAGGTGTAATCGGGCAGAGTTCACCCTCTCCGCCGCGCGCGGTATTCGTGATCCAATGCTCTGATTTACGGTAGATAGCGCACAAAACTCTATCCCCAACTACGATTGCGCGGATATCGCGGCCAGGCTTGTTAATATATTCCTGAATATAAAATACAGAGTGCTGTACTGAACCGAGTGTGGCTTTGTGCTCCAACACCGCTTCTGCCGCATCGCGGTCATTGATCTTTGCCAGTAACCTGCCCCACGAGCCAACAACTGGTTTTAGCACCACCGGGTAGCCAAAGGCTTCGATCGCTTCCAGCGCGGCTTCAGGGGTGAATGCCACTACATTCCTCGGCTGCGGCACATTGGCGCGCGCCAGCATGGCGCTGGTGGTCAATTTATCACCGCAGATTTCAGCGACAGCCGCGGTGTTGACGGTTGGCACACCAAACGCGTTCAGAATTCGCAGGGCATACAGGCCGCTGTTATAGCTGATACTGCGCTCAAGAACGCCATCAAAAGTGCGCCAGGGCGCTGGGTTTTCCAGGTCGAAGGAAATCGCGCGGTCGTCTAGACGCTCATAGTCGATACCGCGTTTTTCCATCGCAGAAAAAATCCATTTTTCCTCTACGCGTACCCTTGAATAAAGCACGCCAATCTTCAGTCTTTTTTGCATAAGTTTCTCGTTATTCGCCCCAATCTTCCTGTTCCATCGGCGCGAGATCAACCTTGGCCGGGTTGAGAGAAATGACTTCCAGATCTACGCCGCAATCCGGACAAACAATGATCTCGCCAACTTCAGCATTCGCTTCAAGCGTGATTTCGGCTTCACATTCAGGGCAATTTACAGTGGTCATGATTTATTCTCCTTGGATTTTGTTTTTAGCTTGTTGAATTTGGTTGCGTACAGATTCGATTGATGTTCCACCGATTGCGTTACGGCGCTTGATGGATATTTTTGGGTCAAGCGCCATGTAAACATCGTTATCGAATGCTTCGTGCAGGCTTTTGTATTGCTGGACAGTCAATGCTTCCAGGCCGCTACCCTGGTTGATTGCCATGCGTACAGCTTTGCCTGCCAGCGCATGCGTTTCCCTAAAGGGTATTCCTTTTTCCACGAGATAATCTGCCAGGTCAGTTGCCATCATAAAAGAATCGATGGCTGAACGCATTCGATCTGCTTTGATATTGATCGTGAGCAGCGCGTTTGTCAGTACTGGCAAAATCGTCAGCAGTGTGTCTGTCGCAGAAAAAACAGGCGCTTTATCCTCTTGCAAATCCTTGTCATACGTGGATGGCAGTCCTTTTAGCGTAGCCATTAACCCTACCAGAAGACCCAGCAGCGTACCCGCTTTTCCTCTGGTGAGTTCAAAAACGTCCGGGTTCTTCTTTTGCGGCATCAGGCTGGAGCCAGTGGAAAAGGCATCCGATAATTCGAAGAAACCGAATTCAGCACTGGAATAAAGCACGATTTGTTCTGACAGCTTGCTCAAGTGAATCCCTATCATCGAGGTGCAAAATAGGAACTCTGCCGCAAAGTCGCGGTCTGATACAGCGTCCAGGCTGTTGGGTGAAGCCTCTCTAAAACCGAGCGATTCTGCCAGTGCCTGGCGGTCAACCGGCACCGGGCTGCCAGCCAATGCTCCGCATCCCAACGGCAAAACGGCTACCCGCTTCAATAGCTCTGACAACCTTTCCTGGTCGCGCTGCAAAGGCCAGAAGTGGCTCATCCACCAGTGCGACAGCAGGATCGGCTGCGCGCGTTGCAGATGAGTGTATCCGGGCATCAGCGTTTCCTGGGCTGATTCAGCCAGCTCTACAAGGGCTGCTTGCAGCCCTGTGATCGCTTTTGTAACCTCTGGCAGCGTGTCCAGCATCCACAGTCGAAAATCTGTGGCTACCTGGTCATTACGGCTTCGCCCGGTGTGCAGCTTGCCTGCCGGAATGCCTATGATTTCTGTCAGGCGGCGCTCTACGGCTGTATGAATATCCTCGTCGCCCGCGGCGTACGAAAATTGACCTTCAACAAATTCCTTTTTGATGGCCGCCAACCCATTGAATATTTGAGTATATTCAATAGCACTCAGTATTCCTGCCTTATGAAGTGCATTTGCCCATGCCAGGCTTCCATTTACATCCTGGATTGCCATGCGCTGATCGACTGGCAGCGAAGTATTCAGAATCCAGGCTGATTCGTCCAGCTTACCGCTAAAGCGCCCGCCCCAAAGTGTCATAAAGTCTCCCGTTCAGGGTATTCCATCGATGATGGATGCAGAATCAGTCTCGTTTGAACCGGCTGTAGTCCGGTTTCGGCATGTCCAGACCAGAAATAGGCAACCCGTTGAGCGCGCGCACCTTCATGCTTAATCCAAACAGGCGGATAAACCCTTCGGCATGGCTTTGATCGTAAACATCCTCTTCGCCGAAAGTGGCAAAGTCTTCTCTGTATAAGCTGAATGGCGATTTTCGCCCGGCAGAGATGATATTTCCTTTATAGAGCTTAAGCCTTACGGTGCCGGTGACGGGTCCCTGGGTGGTGTTTACGAAAGCGTCAATTGCCTCTCGCAACGGTGTAAACCACAGGCCGTTATAGACCAATTCTGTGTATTTCACCGCAATCATTTCTTTGAAATGAGAAGTCTCACGATCTAGTACCAGGGATTCAAGTTCGCGGTGGGCGTAAAGTAAGATCGTGCCGCCAGGTGTCTCATAAACACCATGCGATTTCATGCCAACCAATCGGTTTTCCACAAGATCAGCGCGGCCAATGCCGTGTACGCCGCCAATCGCGTTTAATCGTTCTACTATTTTTGCAGGGCTAAGTTTCTCCCCGTTGACCGAAATCGGATTGCCGGTTTCAAATTCGATTTCCACATATTGAGCCTCATCCGGCGCGTTTTCTGGGGATGTGCTCATCTGGAACATGGCCTCTTCGGGCTCATTCCAGG
>JBBRWF010000003.1:0-26357 GCA_038249405.1 Anaerolineales bacterium | reverse complement strand
TAATACAGCCAGCGTAGTATCCGGGGTTGAGATTCCTGTAAAAGAGATGGAACGCCGCGCTGGCGATCCGGCGCGGTTAGTGGCTTCTTCAGAAAAAATCCGCCGAGAACTGGGCTGGAGCCCCAAACATGACAGGCTTGAAGATATTATAGGGTCCGCCTGGGCGTGGCATAAAGGGCACCCGCACGGGTACGATTAAATCAATTATCGAGGAAACTATGCGCATAATTCGTTACCAAACCAAAAATTTGCCCATAAAGTACGGCTGGGTGTTCGATGATAATGTTGGCGAAATTGATGGGAATATCTTCGGCGAATACCGCCGCCAGGAGGCCCTGACCCCAATATCATCGGTGAAACTACTCAACCCTTGCCAGCCGGGAAAAATTATCTGCGTGGGCCGTAATTATTCAGAACATGCCAAGGAATTTGGAAATGATGTTCCCAAAGTGCCGTTGATTTTTCTAAAACCGCCCTCATCCATCATCAATCCGGATGAATTTATTGTGCTGCCGCCGCAATCGCAACAAGTGGAGCATGAGGCGGAATTAGTGGTGGTGATTGGCAAACGTGGACGGAATATCACCCCTGAAGAGGCCCGCGATTATATTCTGGGCTATACCATTGGGAATGATATTACCGCTCGTGATTTGCAAAAAACCGATGGGCAGTGGACACGTGCCAAGGGTTTCGATACTTTCTGTTCTTTTGGGCCGTGGATTGATACCGATTTCGACATTTCAGATGCGTTGATCACCTGCAAAGTAAGCGGTCAGCCGCGCCAGATGGCTTCCACTCGCGATATGGTTTTCAGTGTTGCGACCCTGGTTGCCTTTGTTTCCTCGGTTATGACGCTGGAACCCGGTGACATCCTCTTTACCGGCACGCCTGCCGGAGTAGGCCCGCTCAAGGCCGGGGATGAAGTTGTGGTGGAGATTGAAGGATTGGGAAGGCTCTCGAACCCGGTCAAAGTCTAGTTTCGTCATCTATTCCAGGGCAAACTGGATTGCTGCCTGTGCGTGGATCAGGGTGGTATCAAACAACGGCACAAGGCAATCTTCCTGTTTGACCAGCAGGCCAATTTCGGTGCAACCCAGGATAATTCCTTCCGCACCGCTCTGCACCAACTCATTCATGATTCGCAGGTATTCTGTTCTGGAATCTGGAATGATCTTGCCAAGTACCAGTTCATCGTAAATCACGCGGTGGATGATGGCTCGATTGGCAGCGTTGGGGATAAGCACTTCCAGATCGTGTTTTTGCACCAGCCGCCCGCGATAAAAGTCTTCTTCCATCGTGAAGCGTGTGCCGAGCAGCCCGATCTTGCGCAGTCCGTGTGCTTTAACAATCTCCGCGGTTGCATCGGCGATATGTAAAAGCGGAATGTCGATTGCCTGCTGCACTTCGACCGCCATTTTGTGCACGGTGTTGGTACAGATGACCACAAAATCCGCCCCGCCTGCCTGTACCTGCCTGGCAGCCTGGATCATGGCATGTGTGGCATCCGCCCAGCGCCCTTCATGTTGGAGCGCCTCGATTTCCGCAAAATCCACCGAGACCATTACACTTTTGGCAGAATGCAGCCCGCCTAGAGCGCGGTTGATCTCATGATTTATGATTCGGTAGTATTCAATCGATGATTCCCAACTCATTCCGCCGATCAAACCGATTGTTTTCATGTCAGCTCCCTGCCTAATGCCAGATATTCTGATATGCGCCCGAAACAAGTTTTCCCTGCGCGAACCGTAGCGGCGAGAGCGATGAAATATCCACTGTACTGGCAGCGCCGTCCAGGATTAACTCGGACATACACAGACCGACCGCCGGTCCAATTTTGAAGCCTGTGCCGCTGAAACCGCAGTCCAGGTAAAAGCCGTCCAGCCCTGCCAGGCCCAGCATGGGGTGTTGATCGGGAGTGATGCCATCATACCCGCCGTGGGCGCTGTGCAGGCTGCCTTGCTCCATTACCGGTATGCGCTCACAGATACGTTCGATGGCGCGTTCAACAAACCCGGGTTTGGCGTGATCGGCATCGCCATCTGGTGACTCTCCCAGCGGGTTTCCATCTTCCAATCCAACCAGAGTCAGCCCGCCCTCGGGCCGGAAGTATAGTTCTCTCGGGAAATCGATTACTGTGGGGTGGCTGGGAACTATTTTTGCCGGGCGCACCACAAACATCGTGTCGTGCCGCCAGGTATCGTAGGGCAAATCCAAACCAGCAAGTTTATTAAGTTGACCAGCCCAGGCGCCCGCGGCATTTACGACCACTGGCGCAGAAAACGAGCCCTGGGATGTTTTTACGCCAGTCACCCGGTCCCCAGATGCAATGATCCCACTGACCGCATGATCCTGCAGCAACGAGGCACCCTGGGCACGCGCAGCATTGATTAAAGCGGACGCGGTATCCCCCGGCATAGCAAACCCGGATTCTGGTTCGTAGGCGGCGATGTCAAAATCGTCAGTCACAAAGCTGGGCGCGAGGCGGCGCACATCCTCGGCTGTAATAAGAAAGCTGGGGATGCCCACGCGCTGCTGCATGACGACATTGCCGCGCAAAGCCTCCGCATCTTTGCGCGCCACGATCTGGATAAATCCTGTGCGCTTAAAACCACAATCTCCCCCAACCAGTTCCTTCCAGTTGAGAAAATAGCGGAAAGATTCCCATGCCAGCCTGGAATCGACCTCGGTATCGTAATGCATGCGCACCAAACCGCTGGAGCGGCCGGTTGCACCAGCTGCCACAAAGCGTTTTTCCAGAACAGTCACTTTTACTCCGCGGCGGGCCAGGTGAAAAGCAAGGCTGGCACCGTGCACGCCAGCTCCGATGATAATGACATCTGCTGTTTTACTCATAAGAACCTCCGCGCCTTGTGTTAGAAATGTGATTTGCGTAAAACCAGAAATGAACCAGCCTGGATGATCAGTGTGGCGAGCGTGGATAACAAAAAAGCGGGCAGGATCCCAATTCGCTCCAACAGCAGCGCTAACACCAGGTAAAACCCCGAAAACCCAAATAGTCCGAATAATAATCCACGCAGAACGCTGCTGGCCCCGGCAGGTCCCTGCAAGCGCTGCGCAAATATGGTCAGGATGGCTGTGTAAAGGGGAATGGTGGAGAGCAACCCGGTCAGGCGCGGGCCGATGTAAGGCGCAATTCCGGTCAGCCCCAGAATAAAAGAGGTGCCAATAAGAATGCGCGCCGGAATATCCCAGCGCCCCGGTTTCTCATCCAGCTTTTCAAGCAGTGTTTCTTTGGGCATCAATTTCAAGCCAGCCAGGATGGCTGCAACAACCAGCACAAAAATCAGCGCCAGCGGAAGGATCAGGTTTTGCATCAACAGGGTAACCAGGGCGAAACAAACCATGCTGCCGCTAAGTGCAACCGGCCACTTAAAACGCAGCGCCAGCCACGTGTAGGATAGGCAAAATGCTACCAGGGAAAGGCCTCCACTCAAGGTGCCCAGTACGGTGGATGACGCAAAAGCAGCGCTGTTGCTGAGCGCAACAATTAACACCACCGGGCCAGATGTGAGCGGCAAACCGATCAACCAGCCGCTCACGGCGTGTCCCCAGCGCCTGCCCGCCAGGCTTGCGCCGCCGATGATCAGCGGCGCAAGCAGGAGTTTGAGCGCAAGAATGTTCATTGAATTTCTGTGATGATGGTACGTCGCGCGCCTGCAGCCAGCAGTCCTCGTGCGACTTTTTCTGCGGCCCCCGGAGTGACCAGTGCCAACATATTTCCACCGCGACCACCGCCAGACAGCTTGGCCCCCAGGGCACCGTTGGCTTTTGCGGCAGCAACCAGGTGGTCAAGTTCAGGAGATGAAACAGTCATTTCCTGCAAGAGCGCATGGTTGGCATCCATCAACGGGCCCAATTGCTGCCACTCTCCGTTTTTTATCAGGCGGCGAGCCTTTCGGGAAATTTCGCCTACTCTGTCAAAGACAGAATTCCACCGATCTGGTTCAGCCTGCCATAGATTTCTTAAATCGTCCACCGCTTGGCGGGTCGGAGCTGAAATGCCTGTATCGCCAATCACAATTGTGAAAGGCTCGCTGCTGTGGAAGGTTTCAATACGCTGACCCTTGATGAAATAAACCGGGCGCGCAAAGGTGATGACTGTATTGTCGATACCAGACGGGTTACCGTGATGGATTTTCTCAACTTCAAAGGCAAGTTGGTTCACTTGTTCGTTCGAAAGACGCCGGGAAAGGCAACCGGATATCGCGCGAATCAGCGCAACAGAGACTGCGGCGCCAGAACCAAGTCCTGAAGCAACCGGAATGGTGGAAATGATTCGAATTTTCAGGGCAGGAATGTTCGAAATTCCAATTGCCTGAAAAACATTTTCGATAATAACGCGCAGGGGATGAGCGGGAGCCAGTGTGGAAAGTTCGGCAGCCAGATTGATAATTGGGGCATCGATCCAGATGCCGGGTTCAAGCGAGTTTGAAACATCCACATCTGCGTGTACCTGCAATACTGGCACAGCCAGTGCCGGACGCTGATAAACAACAGCGTGTTCTCCGAATAAAATGATCTTACCGGGGGCGGTGGCGTGGCTCATCATTGGATGTAAAAGACCATCAAAATGACCAGGCCTGTCAATAAACAGGCAATCTGGATGGGCCGGTCGGTCAACAATACTTCTTCGGGTGCGCCTGCGTTTTGTGTCATCTGGATCAAGTATAAATAGCGGAAAATAATATAGGCCACAAACGGAATGGAAAGCATCATGCTGTGGTTGGGCGGTAGATTGGGCGCAAAGACCGTGTAGAGCGCGTAAGAAAGAATAGTCGCAGTGGAAACTATGGTGATGTACTGGTCAAGAAGTGGGATGCTGTAGCCTTCCAGCACCTTGCGGTGTGAACTAGCTCCCTCGGCCAGCAAAGTCAATTCTGCACGGCGTTTGCCAAACCCCAGGTAAAGTGATCCAAGCGTGGTAACCATGTATAACCAGGGTGAGAAACGCTGTACCGTAATCAATGTAACACCAGCTTCCACGCGGAGAACAAATCCAGCCGCGATAATAAACACATCCACAATTGGTACGTGTTTGAGCCATTTAGAGTAGGCCAGGTTGATGAGCAAATAGGCTGTCAAAACCGCCGCAAATGTTGGGGCAAGCCAATAGGCCAGGGGCATTGTGATGATGATCAGGGCAGCCGCGGCGCCCCAGGCTAGATTGATAGGTAATGTTCCTGAGGGCAGTGGCCGGTGTTTTTTGGTGGGGTGTTGGCGATCTGCCTGGATATCCGCAATATCATTGATAAGATATACAACACTGGAGACCAGGCAAAACAGGGCAAAACCTGCCAGTGTACGCAAGAATGCGGATGGCACCAGCATTTGTTTGTCAAAAAAAAGGGCAAAAAAGACAAAAGCGTTCTTTGTCCATTGACGAGGGCGCATGGTTTTGATGAGAGCAGTCAGCATAATGTAATTTTACCTTATGGAGTACGCATTGGGCGTTTGCAGGTAGAATTGGAAGAATGTTTGTAAAGATTGTTTTGCTTGCGAGACCGAGCGGAAGGTTAAAGCGTCCCTAGGCCTCTGATGACATTTTATTTCATTAGTAGGAGAAAAATTATGCAGGTTGGCAATCATTGACCATGCCCAAAACCCGGTTGGATTTGTTACTGGTTGAACGTGGATTGGCAGAAACCCGCTCCAAAGCGCAGGCCATCATCATGGCCAGGCAGGTGCGGGTTAAAGGTGAAATGGTTGACCGCGCCGGGTCCACTTTTGTTTCGGATGTAGTGATTACTGTTGATTCTGGACCACGCTTTGTTTCACGAGGTGGTGAAAAGCTCCTGGGTGCGCTCGAAGCTTTTTCATTCAATCCCCAGGGGTTGGTTTGCGCAGATGTGGGCGCATCGACTGGCGGGTTCAGCGATTGCCTGTTGCAACATGGCGCTGTGAAGATTTATACCATTGATGTGGGCAAGGGAATTCTGCACTGGAAGCTGCGTTCGGACCTGCGCATCGTGGTCATGGAAGAAACGAATGCGCGCTATGTCGAAGCGTTGCCCGAGCAGGTACAACTGGTGGTTTGCGATGCTTCTTTCATCTCACTTAAAACCTTGCTGCCGGTATTTGCGCGCTGGTTGGTCGCGAATGGCACCGTGATCACCTTGATCAAGCCGCAGTTTGAAGCCGGGCGCGTGGATGTAGCCCGCGGAGATGGAGTGGTTCGCGACCCTGCCATTCACCGCCGGGTCTTGAATGAGATACTGGATTTTGTTCAAAAAGAGGGCTTTGGCGTCAAAGGGTTGATACGCTCACCTTTGCTTGGGCCAAAAGGAAACACCGAGTTTTTGGCCTGGCTTGACCGGCAGCCTGGAAGTCTGGATGTCGATTCTTTGATTGAAAACGCACTGGCTCATGCTTAATCAAAGTATTGCGGTTGGTAGTCTGCCACATGCTTGCGCGATTCTGCCAGGATCTGGTCGATGGTCATCCCCTGATGTTCTTTGTCTGCAGGGTGGTAATGCACATGCACGCGCCGTAAATTGGGAATGGCACTGCACAACAAGGTTTCAACCCGATTGGCAATTTCATCACCATCTCTGACCGATAGTTGACCATCAACACCAATCGTGACATTGATCACGCTGTGCGGGCCAAAGCGGTGTGCCTGTACTTCATGCAGCTGTTCCACGCCAGGAACAGTACGCAAAATCTCAGCAACCTGTCCGGCCAATTCCTTGCCTGGAACAGTATCCATCAACTCCACGGATGATTCGCGCAAGATATAAATGCCGGTTCGCAGGATCAGCAAAGCTACAATCGCGCCAGCCAATGGATCAATCCAGGGCAGGCCGCGCTGCCCCAGGAAAATACCGACCGAAGCAGCCCCTGCGGAAAGCAGGTCATTACGATGGTCATAAGCCATCGCTTCGACCACCGGGTTTTTAGTTTCTTTGCCCAGTTTGCGAACATAAAAAGTAAGGAAAAACTTGATCACCACTGTTAGCAGCGCCACCCACAGCGCAATGCTGGATGCGCCCTGCGAAGCGGTATTCCGGACGATTAAGTCCCAAACCTTATCCACCGCATCCCAAAAAACCGCTACAGCTGTTGTAACAATAAAGGATCCCACCACCACTGCGGCGATGCTCTCCAGTTGCTGGTGACCGTAAGGATGCTCATCGTCGGCGGGCTTATTCGCCATGCGCACAAAAATGCTCGCCACAACATAATAGGCCACATCCGAAGTGGAATTGATTCCCTCGGCCAGCAAAGCCGGGCTGTGCCCGATTACGCCAATGTAAGTTTTCAGTGCTGCCAGACCGATATTAATCCCCAGACCGAGATTAACAGCCAGCAGGCTTTTCTTATCACGCTCATGTGTCATGTTTCCATTGTAAATGGTATTTGACTTGAATAGAAAGGATAAAAGGCATGTTATCGGCTCTTTTCATGCATGTCATTTATCCTGTATTGGGCGGCAGTATAATAAAAACTTGAAGTCTGCAGTAATAAGCCCCGTTCTTTGTTTCAGGAGCATTCTTATGGATTGTCCAAAATGTGATACCGCGTTGACGAAAAAATATTATAAGGGGATGATGGAAGTAGACTACTGCCCAAACTGCCGGGGGATGTGGCTTGATTTTGATGAATTGGACCGGCTTGAAGATACGGTTTATTCTGAAGATCAGTACAAAGGCTCTCTTATTCACCGGGAGTTGGATGTTCATTATCAATGCCCGGTTTGCGCCGGGCATATGCACGAATTTCAATATCGCTTATATGATCTGAAACTTGATCTATGCCCAGAAAAACATGGATTCTGGCTCGACGCAGGCGAGGACGAACGTGTCATGGAGATCATGCGTACCCAGGAGACACATATCAAGCGCAAGATCGATGCGGAATCAGATTGGAAGCAGTTTCTTAAGGGACTGCATACGTTCTTCAAGAGTTCATAACTCAAAAATTTTCGCATTCTTTGACACTTCCAATAGATAAACATGCGGTTTATCTCCATTTTACAAGCAAAACGGGCAAGTGGGTGTCTGGGCGCAGCGCACGCGATGCATATGTACAATAAAATTATTGCAGTAACAATTTCTACTATAACCCTTGACAATCTTATGCAAGCACAGCATAATAACGACTAATAAAGTCGTATATAAGATTTGAGAGATAATGAAAATTTCCAAAAAGTCCGATTATGCTTTACGCGTGTTGATGACCCTGGTCGAATATTATGGGCAGGATCCCATCTCCATTCGGGAGCTGGCAAAGCGAAATGCGGTCCCCAAACGTTTTTTGGAGCATATAATGCTCGATCTGAAGTCGCAGGGTTGGGTGACCAGCTCGCCCGGTAAAAGCGGCGGCTATACGCTGGCGCGCAGACCGGAAGAGATTCGCATGGGGCAGGTGGTGCGCCACTTTGACAGCCTGTTGGCGCCGATCAGCTGCGTTTCAAACAGCCAATACGAGAAATGCAGCCAGGAAGATAATTGCCGCTTCCGGAGGGTTTTCCTGGATGTGCGGAACACGACCGCCAGGTTGATGGATAACACCACGCTCGCGGCGGTTTTTACCGGGGCGCCCGTGCAGCGGAAGGAAGTTTTTGATGATGTGCTGATCGGCGGTGCTGGAATCTAATCAACACAATTTTTGCGCTTAAATGCGCAAAAATTTTTACCCAAAATACACGACCGGAAAGATCGTCATTCAGATAGGAGACTAAGATGACTAAGATTGCAAATAATGTCACGGATTTGATCGGAAACACACCACTGGTGCGTTTGAACCGCGTTACCGAAGGGGCCTATGCCGAGGTGGTTGCCAAGCTGGAATTTTACAACCCGGCCAAAAGCGTAAAGGACCGCATCGGTTTTTCAATGATCGACGCAGCTGAGAAGGCGGGCGTGCTCACCAAGGATAAAACCATTGTTGAGCCGACCAGCGGTAATACCGGTATTGCGCTGGCGATGGTGGCGGCGGCCAAGGGTTACAAAATCACCCTGTTCATGCCCGAGACCATGTCGAAGGAACGGCGCATGCTGCTGCGCGCCTACGGTGCGGAACTGGTTTTGACCCCCGGTTCTGAAGGCATGGGTGGTGCGATTAGCCGCGCAGAGCAACTGGCTGCATCCGAACCGGATAAGTATTTCCTCCCACAGCAATTCACGAACCCGGCCAACCCGGAGATCCACCGCAAGACGACCGCCGAGGAGATTTGGCGCGACACAGACGGCAAAGTAGACTTTCTGGTGGCTGGGATTGGCACGGGCGGCACGATCACCGGTGTGGGTGAAGTGCTTAAGGAGCGCAAACCTTCCTTCAAGGCAATTGCAGTCGAACCAGATGCATCCCCGGTGCTCTCGGGCGGCGTCAAGGGTCCGCATCCTATTCAGGGTATTGGCGCGGGCTTTGTCCCGGCAGTATTAAACACCCAGGTTTACGAAGAAATAATTCGTGTGCCCAATGAAGAAGCACTTAGCATGGCTCGCCGCATGGCAAAGGAAGAAGGCTTGCTGGTGGGTATTTCATCTGGCGCGGCGATCTGGGCTGCCCTGCAGGTTGCTAACCGCCCCGAAAACGCTGGAAAACTGATCGTGGTGATTATCCCGTCCTTTGGCGAGCGCTATTTGAGCACCGTGCTCTTCCAACACCTGGCGGATTAGTTCGTCAGGTCGTGAACTACGCGATTCCCGCCGGTGCCCTTTGGTCTACAGGCTAAAAAGCCTGAAAATTGAATAGGTAAACTCTTATCCAGAGAGGCGGAGGGCCTGGCCCTGTGATGCCTCGACAACCTGACTCATAAGGTCAAGGTGCTAATTCCGGCAGAAGTAAGTTCTGGAAGATGAGAGGCTCTTGTTGAACCTGGCCTCTTATCACAAGAGGCTTTTTGTTTGCGTCACAGGAGAAAAGCCATGTGTTGTCACTGTCGATAACAACAAGGTAATCTGTGAATTGTCGCTAAAACCGTACGCCTGCTTAAATGAAAGCGGGTGGGCAGGGAAACTTGATCCTGCCCACTCGCATTCAGAAAAGGTAATTTGGGGAAATGGAAAAATATCTGGAACCTGGACTACCAATCTTTTTGCCAGACAAATACACTATAATCGCAAATATCTTTCAGAAATAAGATTGAGCGCGCCTTACCTAACCAAAGGGCCGCCAGGCTTGTTTTGAAATTCATTGAGAAGAAAGAGGAGAAGAATGAAAAACCGAAATCTACTTTCCATGTTTGCCGTCCTTGCCATCGCCGGCATGCTCTTATCCGCATGCGGGTCAGCCTCCACTCCGGTGCCAGCTGCCCAGGCTCCGGCCAACACAGAAGCCGCCGCACCATCGGCTACTGAAGCCCCGGCCCACACGGCAGTACCCAGCGAAGCCCCCACTGCAACCCCTGACCCCTCCGGCGGCATGCTATCGCTGGGCATCCCCGTGGAACCCGAAACACTCGACCCCGGTGACGCCGTGTATGTGCAGGAACAGTTTATTCTGCAGAGCCTGTTCGATTCGCTGCTTTCAATGTCAGCCGACGGCGGCTTGCACCCCGGACTCGCCACCGAATGGACTCCAAACGCAGATTACTCCGAATTTACCTTCAAGCTGCGTAGGGATGTTAAATTTCACGACGGCACGGCTTTTAAGGCCGATGCGGTTAAGGCGTCCTTCGATCATATTGTCAGTGAAGCTGTGCTCGAATCGGGCGGCAAGACACTTCTCAAGGACCACAAGTATGTTGAAACCGTGGTCGTGGATGATTACACCGTCACCGTCAAGTTCGCTGGTTCCTACCCGCTCTTCCTGCGCGATGCCGCGCGCCAGTGGCTGGCTATTTCTTCGCCTGCTGCGCTCACCAAATACGGCAAGGATTACGGACGCAACCCGGTCGGCACCGGCCCCTTCAAGTTTGTCAAATGGGATGCCCAATCCAGGATCGTGCTGGAACGCAACCCTGATTACAACTGGGCACCCGAATTTGCCAGGCATGCTGGTCCCGCTTATCTCGACCAGGTGGTCTTCAACATTCTCTCCGAAGCCGCCACCCGCCTGACCGCTTTTGAAACTGGCGAAATCCAGGTTGTAAGTGAACCTCCCGCCATTGATGCCGTTGCTATGGCTGATTCCGGCAAAGCAGCCATCCAGACCTTCGCCCAGCCCGGCATCCCGGCCATCTTGATGATCAACACCACCAAGCCCCCCACGGACGATATCAATGTCCGCAAGGCCATGATCCTGGCAGTTAACCAGGAAGAACTGGCGACGACCGCCTTCCAAAAGCTGGGTCTGCCCGCCCATAGCGTGATTTCAAATACCACCTGGGGCTATGACGCAAAAGCCGCCAGCCTGTACCAATTCAACCTGGATGAATCCCAAAAATTACTGGAAACCGCCGGTTGGGTGGATGGGAATGGTGACGGAGTCCGCGAAAAGGACGGTAACAAGCTGACCATCGATTGGCCCGATAACCCGGCCTGGTCCGAAGCCTTCAATGAACTGCTTTCCGGTTACCTGTCTGCCGCCGGGTTTGAAGTCAAGTACCGCTCCATGGATGACGGCGCTGCCTATCAAGAACTGCTGGATGGCAAATACACGCTGGTCTATATCTACTGGACCCGCCCCGACCCATCCCCGTTGCGTTCCCTGTTTCACTCCGCGAATATCGGCGGTGGCGCCTGGACCAACTTTAAGAGCGCCGAACTGGACGCCGCGCTGGCCGATGCTGATACCAACATTGATGAAGCCGCACGCAAGGCGGATTATGCCACCGCGCAGAATATCATCATGGAAAATGCGCTGGTTATTCCGATGTTTAGCGTAAACACCTCCTACCTGGTGGCACCTGCCGTCCAGAACTTTGTTTTTGACCTGGAAGGTTACCCGCAGATTTACGATATCTCGCTCACCAAATAGGCTGCATGTTCAACTACCTGGTACGGCGCGTTTTAACATCCATTCTGGTGCTTTTTGGCGTCTCGATGCTGGTATTTTCCGTCATCCACCTAGTACCGGGTGACGTGACCATGGCCATCCTCGGGCGCCAGAAAGTATCACCTGAAAGAATAGCCGAGCTGCGCGAGCAGCTCGGCTTAAACGATCCTCTTTACGTGCAATATGGGCGCTACCTGAATAATGCCTTGCACGGTGACCTGGGCACTTCCATCCGTAACAACCTGCCTGTTTCCAAATCCATCGCCGAACAGTTACCCAGCACAGTTGCCCTGGCGTTTTCAGCCCTACTGGTGGCGCTCAGCATTGGGGGCGTTCTGGGAATGGTTGCGGCGCTGCAGCACGGCACCTGGATGGACACACTGGTGATGGGCCTCTCTGTCAGCGGCCTGTCCATCCCCACCTTCTGGATGGGGCTGCTGCTGATACTGCTGTTTTCAGTCAAGCTGGGACTTTTTCCCAGTATGTCAAACGACTCGACCCCGGTTGAACTTTTCCTCCCGGCCCTCACGTTGGGTCTACCCGAAGCGGCTGTGGTGGCGCGCATGGTGCGTGCCAGCATGCTGGATGTGCTGGGTAAGGAATACATCACCACCGCTCGCGCCAAGGGTCTGCCGCAGCGCACGGTCATCCTCAAGCATGCCTTGCGTAATGCCCTTATCCCGGTCGTGACCTTTCTTGGGCTGCAGATGGCCTACCTGCTGGGCGGTGCAACGATTGTGGAAACCATGTTCGCGCGCCAGGGCATCGGCAGGCTGGCGGTGCAATCCATTTTCAACCGTGACTACCCGATGGTGCAGGGCGTTGTACTCGTCACTGCCACCATTTATGTATTGATCAATACGCTCACCGATTTCACCTATGTGCTGGTGAATCCAAAGATCCGGCTTAAATGATTGCAAAGCTGGCAACTTCCTGGCTACCAACCAACTCGCCCGGTCTGCGCATGATCCGGCAGATCCTGCGCAATCGCAGTGCGCAGATCGGCGGAATCCTGCTGTTCCTGCTGGTTTTCTGTTCCTACGGCGCGCCGCTTTTTACTAAATTTGACCCCAATAAAACCGCGCCTTCCCTGGCGCTCAAGGCCCCCAGCCTGCAGCACCCCATGGGCACCGACAACATCGGGCGCGATACTTTTACCCGTTTTTTGTACGGTGGTCAGCTTTCGCTGCGCGTGGGGCTGGTGGGTATTACCATTGGCTCGCTGATCGGCGTTTTGCTCGGGCTGATCTCCGGTTATTTTGGCGGCTGGCTCGATTCGGGCCTCTCCTGGTTTAACGAGGTACTGATGGCCTTTCCCGATATTTTGCTGGCACTCGCCATCATCGCCATCCTGGGGCCGGGTATCTCCAATGCCATGCTCGCCATCGGCATCTCGTTTGTGCCGTCTTTTATGCGCCTGACGCGCGGCAGTGTGATGGCCTTGCGTGAAATGACCTATATTGAAGCCTCGCGCGCGCTGGGTAGTTCGGATGCGCGCATCATGCTGAGGCACATCCTGCCCAACTCAGTGCGTACCCTGCTGGTGCTGCTCACGCTCGGCATTGGCTCGTCCATCCTGGCGGGTGCGGCGCTTAACTTCCTGGGTCTGGGCGCTGAACCGCCTACCGCCGAATGGGGCGCGATGCTCAACGCGGGTATGAAGTTTGTGCGCAACGCCTGGTGGCTGACCGTCTTCCCTGGTGCGGGCATCTTTCTGGCGGTGCTGTCCATCAACCTGATCGGCGATGCCGTTAGCGATGTAGTTGCTGGAACGACTGTTTTCATCGAGAAGAAATAACCTGCCATATTAATAGTCAGTCAAAACCAAAAACCCAACCGAAAAAGGTACCCCATGCAGCCTGCTCAATATTTGATTGAAAACGCGCGCGTCTTTACCGCCGACCCTTCCCGGGCTTCCGCCGAAGCGGTGGCAGTCAACGGCAGCCGCATTCTTTTCGTTGGCAGCCGCGCCGAAGCTCAGGCGTACAAAGGCAAGACCACGCGTGTGATCGATGCGGCTGGCGGCACCCTGATGCCCGGTTTTATAGACAGCCATTTCCATATAATGTACGGCGCGCTCAACCTGGATGGCATGCAGCTCGAACCTGCCGCCAGTTACGAGGACCTCGCGCGCATCATCCTGGCTTATGCCGCCGAACATCCGTCCGATCCCTGGCTGCCCGGCACCGGTCTGCGCTACAACGTAGGCCCCGAGTATACCCCGCTCAACCGCCAGCACCTGGATGCACTGGTTGCAGACCGGCCCATATATATCAACGCTTTCGACGGCCACACTTCCTGGGCAAACACACTGGCGCTCAAAATGGCGGGCATCTTTCACGGCGGCGAATGCGGTCCGAATAGTGAAAATGTTTTGGACGATCATGGCGAATCCACCGGTGAACTGCGCGAACCTGGCGCGTACAAACCGGTCAGCGATATGGTGCCCAAACCCGATAGCGCGCGCAAACGCGCCCTGCTGCAAAAAGCGCTGCGTCTGACCGCCTCGCTGGGCGTGACCAGTGTTCACAATATGAACGGAAATGACAGCGATGCAGCGTTTTATGCTGCCCTGGATGACCTCGGCGAACTGACCTGCCGCATTTATTTACCGTACAGTGTCTCTCCCGAAACAGCTGTTGAAGCCATTGAAAAAGAAGCTCTGGCAATGAAAAATACCTACACCAGCGACATGGTTCGCGCCGGCAGTGTGAAATTCTTTATCGATGGCGTGATCGAAGGCTTTACCGGATTGTTGGTGGAGCCGTATGCTGACGACCCATCGACCTGCGGCGCGGCCAATTACCAGAAGGAACATTTCCAGCGCCTTGTAGCTGAATCCGACCGGCTGGGAATGCAAATCTACACTCATTCCTGCGGAGACATGGGCGTCCGCTGGGTGCTGGATGCCTATCAGAATGCGCAAAAGCTGAACGGTAAACGCGATTCGCGCCATAGGGTGGAGCATATCGAGCTGGTGCACGCGCAGGATCTGGCGCGCTTCAAAGAGTTGGGAGTGCTGGCATCCATGCAGCCCTTACATTCACCAATGGTAGTGGATGAAAACGACATCTGGCCTACGCGGGTTGGGAGACAACGCTGGCCGATGAGCTTTGCCTGGCAGACCTTGCGCGAGGCGGGCGCAACCCTCATCTTCGGCTCAGATTGGCCGGTGGTGACACACAACCCGCTAAAGGGTGTCTCCAATGCGGTCAACCGCCTGCCCTGGGCCGAAGGCATGCCCCATCAACGCCAGACTCTGACTGACACGCTGTTGGCCTACACACGCGATGCAGCTTACGGTGAGTTTCAGGAACATACTAAGGGTCAGATCAAGCCGGGCTACCTTGCGGATCTGGTGCTGCTTTCTGAAAATATCTTTGAAGCCGCGACTGAATCTCTGGCAGACGTTAAGCCGGTGTTGACGGTTGTGGGTGGTGCAATTGTTTATGAGAGTTAACGCCCATGGAAAATAAGGCTCAAGGTTTGCAGGGCAAGGCAGCCCTCATCAGCGGCGGAAGCAGTGAGCTGGCTGGTGAGGTTGCGTTGGCTATGGCCCGCCAGGGCGTAAGGGTGGTGTTGTGCGGTAAACAGGCCGATCTGATTGAGTTGTCCGCAAAGCGTATTCGTGCCGCCGGGGGCGAATGTCTTTCGTTCACTTCGGACCTGGATACACTTGAAGCGGCGCAGGCGGTCTTCGATGCCAGTTTGCAGGCATTTGGACGGCTGGACATCCTGGTATTGGTGGCGCACTTTTACGGCGGCGGCATGATCCACAGCCATAATATCCGCACCTGGGACCTGGTCATGTTGGCTAATTTACGGGAGCCTTTCCTGCTCTCGCGGGCTGTCCTGCCGTTTTTTCGCGAACAGAAGCACGGTGAAATACTGGCAATCGGGTCAGATTCTGCGCTGGGGGTTTACCCTCAGGATGGAGCCTATGGGGTTGCGCTGCATGCGTTAAATACATTGATGGAGTTTATCCGGGCCGAAAATAGCGAATACGGTGTGCGAACGCACATTCTCTCCCCTGGTCTGGCCCTGACTGACCCGTTTGACATGCAAGGCAAACCCAACTTGACTACCGAAAACGTCAGCGACTGGGTGATCTGGCTGCTTACCCGGCCCGGCCATATGCGTGCAAATGGGCCAATCTTGATCTGAGTGCCGATCAATCAAACGCTTATCTTTTCGCTTGCCTTTTCCATTAAATATAAAATCGAGCGGTACGGTTTGCTCGTGGCAGCCGCCAGGCCCATTTCGCAAGTCAGGTTACTGGAGTAGTAACCGTCATATTCCTGGGATTTAACCTCCTCGGCCTCCTGTGCTGTAGCCGATGCGGTCAATTCAGGGAAAAGCAGTCCGCGGTCGCCAGCGAAACCACAGCAATCCAGGTGTTGGGGAATGCTGGCAGATGTCGCGCAGCGCTTTGCTACTGCCAGAAGTTTAGCCTGCAAATTCAGCTTGCGGCTGGCGCAGTTGGGGTGCAGGATCACGTTTACTGGCTGTGTTTGAATATTCAGGCGGGGCAACAACACATCATGGGCAAATTCGATCGGGTCAAGGATGGTTAATTGCCGCCAGCGGGCGTGATCTTCTGGCGTTAGAGCCATTGCGCAGGAGCGCAGCGTATAAGCGCAGGAAGATGCGTCTAGCACAATCGGCAAATGTCCCTGCTTCGACCATTCCCAGAAACTCGTGATGGTGTGGTGCAGCATGTCCCGGTTGGCCTGCTGGTAACCTTTGGACCCAAACGGCATGCCGCAGCAGTGTCCGGTAGAGTTTTCCGGGATCCAAAGGTTAAGGTTTGCACGCTGGCTGAGAACCAATAGGGTTTCGATTAAAGATGCCGCCTGCGCATCCCCAGGCGGGCGGCCCATTGTGCGCGTGAGACAGGATGGGAAGTACACGTATTCGGCTGCGGTGCGGCGAGTGTCCGGAATGCGCAGTGTGGCGTGCGGCACCGCCGTATTCCATTTTGGAAGTCGCTGCTGTGAGATTTTTTCTGCCGCATGGGTCAGGTTCAAAATACCATTGACCCCGATGATTTTTTCGCCGAGATGCCCCAGGCGCACTCCCAGACTAATAGCCTTTTCTGCCATGCCAAAGTTCTGAGAGATCCATAGTGCTGTTCGCTGGCCGCGCCCAGAAATATTCTGAGTGCGCAGCTGCTTGATAAGGTCGCCAGTATTGATGTTTACCGGGCAGGCGCTGGCGCATAAACCGTCCACCGCACAAGTCTCCAGCCCGGCGTAGACAAAATCCTGGTTGAGGGCGGCTAAGAGTTCGGGATCATCACAGGTTTCATTTTGACGGGCTATTTCGCGGCGCAGCACAATGCGTTGGCGCGGGGTCAGAGTCAACCTACGGCTGGGGCAGACTGATTCGCAGAAGCCGCACTCAATGCAGCGGTCCACTTCAGATTCAATGACTGGCAGGGTCTTCAAGTTTTGCAGGTGGGCTTTCGGATCCGGGTTGATGATCACCCCCGGGTTGAGCATTCCACTCGGGTCGAACAGGGTTTTCAACTCACACATGATCTGATAAGCGGCTGCGCCCCATTCTTTTTCAACAAAAGGCGCCATATTACGCCCGGTGCCGTGTTCAGCTTTGAGGGCGCCATCATACTTGCGGGTCACCAATTCAACGACTTCATCCATAAAGCGGGCATAGCGTTCAATTTCGCTTTGCGTATTGAAGGATTGGGTGATGGAAAAATGCAGATTACCATCTTTCGCGTGGCCATAAACAATCCCCTCTGAGTACCCATGCCGGGCAAAAAGAACCTGTAAGTCTGTGATTGCCTGCGCTAATTGAGCAACCGGAAAGGTCAGATCTTCGATGATTACACTGGTGCCCTGCCTGCGGGTTGCGCCAATCGCCGGAAAAAGTCCTTTGCGCAATTTCCAGAGCGCCGCCTGTTCATCAGGGATCCCGGTGAAACTGGCTGGTTCGAGTAAGGATAAACTCTGGCAGACTTGCCTGGCCTGGCGCTGACACTCTGCCAGTTCAATCGTGGTTAAGGCCTGGTATTCCACCAGGATTGCGGCGGCACTTTCTGGCAAGGCCCGCAGTGCAGCAGGTGCGCCAGGTAGATTTCCAACTGAACGAATGGAGGCCCGATCCATGATCTCGAGGGCGCGCGCCCCGGATTGGCTGAGCGGGAGAATGGCTTCGGCGGCTGCCTGTACCGTGCCAAAATAGCACATTCCAGTGTATTTGTAGGGTTTGTCTGGCAGGGTGTGCAGCACGGCTTCGGCGATGAATCCCAGGGTTCCTTCGGAACCGATCATCAGATGGCTCAGGATATCGATTGGCCGAGAGAAATCGAGCAATGCATTTAATGAGTAACCGGTTGTATTCTTGCGTTGGTAGCGCAAGCGTACTCGTTCACTCAGTGCGGGGTCAGTGATGATGCGTTCACGCAGTTCCAATAACCCCCTTGCTATCTCTGGCGCACCATTGCCAAGTTGTTCATTTGCGGCCTGGGATGCGGTATCCAATACCAGGCCATTGGGCAGCACGATGGTTATCGATGCAAGGGTATGATAGGAATTTTCGACCACTCCGCAGCACATGCCACTGGCGTTGTTTGCCAGGATGCCGCCCAGCATACAGGCATCCAGGGAAGCCGGATCGGGGCCAATTCGTCTGGCAAATGGTTGCAAGGCGGTGTTGGCATGCGCACCAATAACCCCCGGTTGCAAGCGGATACGATCGCCATCTGCCTCAATTTGAATACGTCCCCAATGCTTTGAAAGGTCCACCAGCATACCATCTGTGACAGCCTGCCCTGACAGGCTGGTTCCAGCTGCCCGGAAGGTAAGCGGAACACGCTGTTCCTGGCTGAAGCGAAACAGGGCCTGGATTTCTTCGATTGAATTCGGCTGGACCACGGCCCGGGGAACCAGGCGATAGAAGCTGGCATCGCTGGCATAGGCAACGCGTTCAATCCGGCGGGTTAAGAATCGCTTAGGGTCAATCGGTGCAACCAATTCAAAGTTGTTTTTGTTGGGCATAAGGGCACCAGTCACAAGTTAAGTATTTTAGGAAGCTGTTGCGAATGTACAGAGTCGCGTCAGTCGGCCGGTCGCTGTACCATCGGATCTTCGGATTCAAAAGTGGATTCAGAGAATTGTACATCCGGCCAGCTTAGCCCGGGTGGGTTATTTCATATCATAATATAGATGCTGCATTAACGCATCAATCTGTGATTTGCAAAAATCCTGGATAACAGGCACTTTATTTCCAAATACATCAAAGCCATGGAATGCCCCATCAACGATAACGAATTGACAATCAACCCCCGCAGCGTTTTAATTTATTTGCATAAGCATTATCTTTATCACAAAATAAATCAAGCGAGTCAACCCCAATCCAGGCGGGTGGCAGCCCTGAGAGATCATTCCGTCGAGCAGGAACGGCGCGGGCAGCAGGGTTGAAGCTTGAAAAAGCTGCCTTGCTCAATCCAGCGAGCCAGCCCAAAATTATTGGCGAGGCTTCTGTCAACAATCGGTCTTCTCAGGATGGGAAGATGGCACTCTTTCGTAGCCTGTTTCGAGGGCGTGAGGATATTTATCCCCGGCGCTTTGAAAGTGTGAATATCCTAATCTGCGCTGGCTTCAGCCAGGGGAATGACCGCGAGCTCTTCTTCGTGTGCTTTTGATGTATCCATACTCAAGCGGAAGGTAAGGGCCAGCGCCGAGAGCAGTATTGCCATTTCCAGCCCGAAAAGCGTGGAATACGAGATAAAGGCATTGCCCGTCAGGGCGCGCATCGTATCCACCACTGCGCCGCCCATCAAAGAGCCAAAGGCGTGACCGGTCATGTTCGCCACGCCCCACACACCTAACAGCATCCCGGCGCGTACGCGGGTGGTAAAGGTAAGTGTTCCGCTCAACATGCCAGCGCCCGCCAGCCCGGTGCCGATGCCCATCACGAAGACTGCCGATTTGAACAACCCTACGTTGCCAAGCGCACCCGCGGCAATGGGACCTGCAAATGCCAGCACTGAAAGCGCCATCCCGATGCGCATTACGCGCATGTGACCAATCTTCTTGAGCAGGAATATACCGCTCACCAGCATGGCGAACAGCACGCCGATGCCCCAATACTGGGTCAACCCAGTGGTTTCGCCCACGTTCATTTTCAGCACCAGCCCGCCGAATGGTTCGAGCAGGACATCTTGCGCTAGTGTGCCGACAAATGTCATTACCACGATGAAAAAGAAAAGCCGCACCTGCGGATCGCCCATCACCACTTCGCGGAAGGCTTCGCTGAATTTGACCTCGCGCGCTTTTTCCGCTGCGACCCGATTCGCCTGTTCTTTCGGCTCCTGCCCAATCGCTGCCAGGAAAGCCAGCACCAGGATCACCAGCGCAAGGATTAGCGCTGTGTTAACCCGGGTGGTGGGATCATACACTTTAAGCAATTTCTTGATGATGCCCGCACCCATGACCATTCCAACCATCGTGGCAACTTCATAAAGCGTTGCCGCGCGCGAACGGGCTTCGCCGCTGTAACGATCTGCTACCAGTGCCAGGAACGTGTTGTGGCTGATATTCCGACCCAGCCCGTACAGGAGGAATGCCAGGATAACACCAATCATTACCGCAGCTGAACTTCCGGCGGTGATGAGATTGGTGATTGCCACCACGCCCAGCCCGATCATCAGCGCACCAGCAATGATGTAAGGTTCGCGGCGTTTGCCGAAGATCAGGAAACCGTCTGAACGATAGCCGATCTACACACGCACCGGTGAAACCATGAGCGGGATGGCGAAGAACAACGCCACAAGCGTGGCAGCATAGCCCAGATCCGCGATCATGATGCGGTTGAGCGTGCTGCCAATCAGCACACCGCTCAGGGCATAAGCCATTGGGAAGAGCGCCAGGCGGATGTTGTTGAAGATACGAAGAGCTTTTTGCATGTTGTCTCCATTATGGGTTGATTATTTTCTTTGCCGCCTCGCGCCCCTGCTTGAT
This sequence comes from Anaerolineales bacterium, assembly GCA_038249405.1. Taxonomy (GTDB): domain Bacteria; phylum Chloroflexota; class Anaerolineae; order Anaerolineales; family Villigracilaceae; genus UBA5195. The sequence goes on along the minus strand of JBBRWF010000003.1, from coordinate 5,472 downwards.
GCAGTCTGGTACGGCGATGCCGCGATAGGAACTGCCCGCCACACAAATTCCCTGCGGCAACAGCGACTCGATCTCAGCCACCCGCTCCAGGTGATCGACTTCCGCCTGCGGGAAACCCTGCTCCCAGCGAAAAATGGAATACGCCAGCGGGCGGGCGCTGATCCCTGCCAGCGCTTTTAGCTCCTTGCAAACAGCATCCACCAACGTTTCATCATCGCATGTCACCATGTTTGAATTGCCGCCACCCAGGAAAACCCGCATCAGGGCATACCCCGGCGCGCTGCGCTCCGGCGACTTGCGTGAGGTAAACGTCATCGCATCGATGTCACGCTTTTCGCGGCGCGGAACCATCAGCCCGTTGATAACAGGCACAGATGGAATGTCGCTTTCCCTGAAAAGCAGTGAAATTGTGCCGATATTTTTATGCTCGATATTTGCCAATTTCTCGGCTGCCAGTGGTGCTACTCTCCGAAGCAGAGGGGCGCTGATGTTTGCCAGTGTTGCCAGAATAATTGCATCGCCATGCAAGGTGGAGCCATCTGCCAGTTGAACCACGAACCCGGTTCCGGTGCGGATGATTCCGGTCACACGCGCGTTCAGGCGCAGGTCACCGGTCAACCGGCTCGCAATCGTCCCTGGCAGTTGTTCCATCCCCATTTTGAAATTGATGAAACGTGGCAGGTGCTCGCCACTCTTTTTGCGGAACATGCGCCCCACACTGGCAAGCACCAGGCTGCCGGCTTCTTTTTCCATTTCGCGCATTACCGGCGAAGAGATCAGGATGCTCTGTTTATGTGGATCGGTGTTGTAGATACCGCCCAGCACGGGACCGATGAACTTCTCCAGCGCCTCGCGCCCCAGTCGGCGGGTCACAAAATCAGCCAGCGACTCATCGCCATCGTCGCGGCGCGCGGGCTGGAAAGGTTCGGTAAGCAAACGCAATTTACCCCGCCAGGTCAATAAGGGCGTGGAGAAAAACAACGCCGGGTTGAGCGGCACTGCGTGCGGTTTGCCACCATCCACCACATAAATATTTTTTGTTTCAGAGCCGGGATTGACTACGTCGTCGCACATCCCCAGTTCGAGGACAAGCTGCCACGATTCGCGCTTGCGGGTGACAAGTGTATCGGGTCCGCCATCTACCAAAAAGCGCTTGCCATCGACTTCCATCGTGAGGCTGACCATCTTTCCGCCCCAGCGACCAGAAGCTTCGAGCAAAATGTAATCTGCGTTGTGCTGCTGAAGTTCCCACGCGGCGCTCAACCCTGTGATGCCGCCGCCAATGATGATGGTGCGCATGGATGCTCCTCGAAAAAAAGAATGACAACATTGTACAGGAATGCACAAAATAGATAATGTAAGTTTTGGCAGGTTTTGATAAGAGTGTATTAAGAATTATTTTATATGGAGGTGCCGCCCTTATAATTTGGACATGCTCAATACACTTGGTATCGTTTCTGCCACTGCGACATTTATGGGGGTATGGCTTGGGCACGTTGCTGTGAGACGGATTGATTTCACCACCGGGAATTTATTGCCCCCGATCCTGACCACCCTTGGGCTTGGCCTGTGCGTCGAAACATTTTCTCTGCTGGCAGGCGACGCCGCCATCTCTGCCGGGCTGGGTATCCTTGGCATCACTTTCATGTGGGATTCGTTCGAGTTCATCCGCCAGGAACGCCGCATCCGCAAGGGACACGCTCCGGCAAACCCCAACAATCCTCGCCATGCGCGTATCCTACAAGAATCGCCCGCCGCAACCACACTCGACTGGTTGAAGCGCGAACCGCGCGGCAAACCATACACTGCTGAAGAGCTTCAATCTATTTCGGAGGGGAAACCATGAACTGGTTTGGACTTCTGCTTGGCATTGCCACCCTTTTTATCATTGGGCTGGGATTTATCTGGGTTATTCGCGGCGAACGCTATTTCGGCTATCTGTGGTGGGTGTATGTGATGGGAGCAGGCATCCTGCTTGTGATCCTTTCGCTGTTCATCCCATCCAATTGGGCATCCGCATTGACCGGCGTCCTGGGCGCATCACTGGTCTGGGGTTCGACAGAACTCAAGGAACAGTCCATCCGGGGTGAACTGGGCTGGTACCCATTCCGTGCAAAGAAAATCCGCCCGCCGTTTGCAGATGTGATCGAAAAGTTAAAAGCGCCGCATTTGTGATGGTGGGCTTTCCAATATTGCGGCTTTCTCTTTAATAACGTGAATAATGGTTAGGCCTGCAAAAGTGGTAAAGCGGTGAAAACGAAATTCAAGTCTGGTTTTTTGGGCTGATGGCAATAAGCAACCAAACCAGCCTGGGTATTGATGAAGCAATTGATGGGACTGCGGTGGCGCGTGTGTTCGATTTGTTAAACGTTCTGGAGTTGATCGATCACACTTTCAATAATGGCGCGTTTTCGCAATAAGATTTTGTCAACAAGTGGCATCAGTCGGTTTTTCATGTTGCTCTTAATCCGTGTGATCAACTGCACACCAAAAGTATCCAATAGCTGCTCAAACAAAGCCTGAGAAATATAGCCTCGATCGGCGATAAACTTACCAAACAGGTTTTTACAGAGTTCAGGGATTGGTTTCCGATCGGCGACAATGCCAGGCGTGACCCGACAGGCTAGAATTTCACCGCGATCATTCACCACCAGATGCAATTTCAGGCCATAAAACCAGCCCATTGAACCTTTACCGCGTTGAACAACCCCCTCAAATACTTTGTGGTTATGGATACGGTGATAGTCACAGACCGCCAAAGCAGTCGAATCTGCAAAAGAAATACCACTGCACTTGCCATGCCATACAAACTATTCAGGTAAGCGCTCAACGGACCAAATGCGGATGACATCAATGCGACAAATCGCTTGTAACTTACCAGGTTTGGAAACTCAGCGCGCAAAAGTTTGCAGACATGTTCGTTGTAATAGCTCTTGAAGTTGCGATATCTGGACTGATGGAAGTAAATAATGATGGTCATGATCTCACTCATGCTCAACTCGCCTTTACGAAGACGTTTTTTGCTTCCATCGCCCAGCAGGCGTTTTTGCCAAATCGGCAAGAATATCTGGCAAAATTCATCTACGTCAACAAACAATTCGAGTAATCTGCATGGCGCGGGGTTCCTTTCCTGGATACTTTTGGGTTGGCACCTAAAGTTTACCCAAAAAGTGAACCCCGTTCCTTATCCATTATTCACGTTAATTAGGTCTTTCATAAAAGGCAGGATTATTGGGAATATTACAATCAATGGAAACCATACCAAATCAATAGAATGGGGATTAAAATCCGAATTCCTGATGTGTCTAAAATACATCAGGAATTCGGTCTACATGAATTATGTCAGGCGATCTTAAAATGGGTCAGTTTCAAAGAAGATGATATGCAGATAAAACACCCTTAAATGCCTGCCGGCAGTCGGCCAGGGCTTTTTCACGCCACTTATCTTCTGCTGGAAAATACAACTCATTGAACTCCTGGCGGATTTTTTCCGCTGTATGTACATCCTGTGCGCCATACCAATAAAGCTGGCTTTCGAAGATCATGGCGCGCAGGCTGCGGATGCGGGCCAGCGTGGATTCGCCAAAAGTCCCGAACTCAAAAGCGCAGGAGAAAATATCCTTGCCGGGAAACTCGGTGTTGCGCAGGTCGTATAAATAGGCGGTCATGTCGCCTGTTATTTCGTAAAATTCCTTGCGATCGCCGCGCAAGACCAACGGATAGTTGAATTTTGCGGAAAGCTCGGCTGAGCTGAGCGGTTCGAGCGGTACAAGCGTGATGCTCATCTGGTAACGCGGACCGTAGCCGGAATGCTGGTCAAGGTGAATGACGGTCTGGTAATTTACCAGGGCATCGCGGAACAGTTCAGTCACGATACTGGTTTCTTCCTCGTAGCGCTCGCCGCCATAATACATCGCTTTCGGAGACACATACTGCCCAAGCAAAGCGGCCTCTGTCAGGCTGGCTGCGCCCAGGGTTGCCAGCGCCTGCAGCGTCCGTGCGGTAAATTGGAGGTTTTCAATAAAGAATGGGCGCGCAGGATATTCCGGGGCAAGCAGACGTTTCAGTTTTGGAAAACCAGGGTTGATCGATTTATCAAAGACACCGTTTAGGGTAAAGTTGCGGTTGATGTCTACGCTGTGTTCATTTACCTTACGGGCGTTCTGCATGCCCCACGGATTGATCGCATGGATCAAGAGCAAGCCGGTGTTCTGCGGGTTCAAGCGCGGCGCAAATTCATCCATAAATATTTTTAACATCGCTGAGCCGACATAGCCTTCGATGCCGTGCTCGGCGGTGGAGATGATAATCAAGGTTTGCTTAACCCGTGGTTCTGCCCACAGCCAGTCAATACTTAGATTGGGAAAGTCTTTTAATGGATGAGAATTAATCCGGGATGTTGCCCATTTTTCGCGGATTGCTTCCGCATCTCGAATGAAGCGGGATCGCGAGTCTGCATAGGATTCAGGGAAAAACGTACCCATGCTAAAACGGTCCCAGTTTGATTGCCACGGCGATCCCCAGGAAAGCAACCGTTGCAAGAATGACCCACAGCCACAGTTTGGCCGTCCAACGCAGCCACTTTGGATAGCTCACAACGGTCAGGCCCAGACTAATCAGCAGGACAGGGTTGGTAGGATAAGCCAGATTGGAGAAGCCATCGCCAAAAATGTAGGCCAATACGGCGGTCTGCCGGGTGACGCCGATCAGATCGGCCAGTGGTAAGACGATGGGCATCATCAGGAAGGCTTTGGCCGAACCCGATGCGATAAAGAATTCAATGCCAAGCGCCAGTCCATAAACGCTGACAGCCGCCGGAAAGGCACCTAAGTGCGAAAAGGGCGCTGCCGCGGCATGCAGGATGGTATCGGTTACGCCGCCCTGGTCGATAATATAGCGGATGCTGGCTGCCATCAGGATTAATGGGACGGACGGAGCCAGGCCAACCCAGCCTTCGATCAGGCCCTGCCAGATGGTCTTGCCGCCAGCGCCGGAAACGAAACCCGCGCCCAGCCCGCCAATCAGGAATAGAATGCCAACAATAGGTAGGGCGTAATCTGAAATAACTGGCACGAACGGACCAGCAAGCATTGTGGCGAAAATGAAGACCAGGAACAATCCGAAGAAATTCATGGCGCGGTTTTGTTTGGGATCTTCGGAAATAAACGATGTGTCCAGACTCTTAAATTTTGTGCGCTCGGCTGAGTCTTCACCGTAGATAAAGGAGGCCTGCGGGTCCTTGTCTATCTTGTGAGCATAACTGGAGATGAACCACATAAAGATGAGATAGATAACGATAAAGATAATTATCCGAATCCAGGAGCCTGAGAAAAGCGGCAGCCCGGCGAGCTGCTGGGAAACTCCCAGTGTATACGGGTTTGTGATGGCGGCCGAGAAACCCATGTTGGTAGCCAGAATCGACATACCTAGCCCGACGAGTGCATCCCAACCCAGCGAGTAGGCCAAAGCAAT
>JBBRWF010000002.1:0-28848 GCA_038249405.1 Anaerolineales bacterium | reverse complement strand
TATCTATTTGCTCAAAAATTTCGGTATTGCGGGACCGGAAGATGTTTTACTACCCGGCACGAATGCAAAAATGAGTGAATTTCAGGCTGTCATGGGCAAGATCAACCTGAAATATGTGGATGCTGAGATCTTAAAACGGGAACTGGTTGTAAAAAAATATTTGGAGAATTTGGAAGATGTGGCGGGTGTTCAAATCTTTGCGGGCAATGGGCTATCCAGTAAATACAATTATGCCTACCTGCCAGTTTCGATAGATGAAGTGGAATATGGGTTGAGTCGTGACAGCCTTTTTGAGCTTTTTGCGCGTGAGGAAATATTCCCGAGGAAATATTTCTTCCCGCTGGTGACTGACTATGCCTGCTATCGGGATAAATTCAAGGCGAACATTCCTGTTGCCAGGCATGCATCAGAGAGGATATTAACCTTGCCGCTCTGGGGTGATATTTCGGATGAGGCGATCGATCGGGTTTGCAAAGTTATCCGCCAAAAAAGTTAACCTGTAAGGTCAAGTTATAGATGATGTAGGAGACAACAAAATATGAATAGTTATTATGATGATATCGAACTCCAAAGCGTGGGATTTTCTAAAATTGGTAAAAATGTAAAAATAAGCCGGAATGCCAGATTTTACCAAACTGATGGAATTTCGATTGGCAACAATGTCAGGATAGATGATTTTTGTATTCTATCGGGGAAAATTTCGATAGGCGATCACGTGCATATTGCCGCTGGTGTTTATATATTTGCCGGGGATGAAGGGGTGGAACTTGGCGATTACGTGGGGGTGTCCTCGCGCAGCGTCATTTATGCAACGACGGATGATTATTCGGGGAATGCTTTAACCGGGCCGACCGTGCCGATGGAATTTCGAAATGTCATTCAAAAAAAAGTGATCCTGAAAAAGCATGCGCTGGTTGGTACGAGCGTTGTAATCTTGCCGGGGGTTACCGTTGGGGAAGGGTGTGCAGTTGGGTCGCTAAGCCTGGTTAATAAATCGTTACCGGATTGGATGATTTGTTTCGGTTCACCGGCCAAAGTGATGAGTGCGCGCAGTAAGAAGATTGTTGAACTGGAAGCACAGTATGAATCGGCATCATCAGAGGTGTGAATTTTCTCAGCGCTGCTCAAAATAATGTTCGGGAGTTTGGGCTTTGGCAAAGGTATCTGTAATATTGACTTCGTACAACCACGCAGAATATTTGCGCGAAGCGATTGATAGTGTTTTAAATCAATCCTATCAAGATTTTGAGCTCATTATTCTTGACGATGCATCCACGGATGCATCGTGGTCGATCATTGAAAGTTATACAGACCAGCGGGTCAGGGCTTTTAGGAATGAGACCAATCAATATGGTGTTTATGGGCTGGATAAGGCTATTTTAGAAGAGACGGAAGGGGAGTTTATTGCCATTCATCATTCGGATGATGTGTGGGAGCCGCTAAAGCTTGAAAAACAGGTTGAGTATCTCGATGGGCACCCGGAGACTGGCGCTGTATTTTCGAATGTAACTCCGATTGGCGAAGAAGGTGAGCCGTTTTATGACCTGGCGCGGTTTAATCACGAAATCTTTAACCAACCCTGGCACAATCGTTACGAATGGTTGAATTACTTTTTTTCACATGGCAATGCTTTATGCCATCCGAGCGTACTTATTCGTAAAGTTTGTTATGAGAAATGCGGTGTTTATAGACATGGCATGATTCAGCTGCCAGATTTTGATATGTGGGTGCGGTTGTGTTTCAAATATGAAATATATGTGATGCCGGATAAACTTATCCGGTTTCGGGTAAGGGAAAATTTGGCGAACAGCAGCAGCCCCCGAATTGAAAACCGTATGCGTAGCACATTTGAATATTTGCGAGTGCTTGAAAACTTTTGTGCAATAGCAAATTTTCAGGAGCTGGTGAATATATTTCCAGCTGCGCAAAAATATTATCGTTCAGATGGTTCGGATATTTTATTTGTTCTGGGGATGGTTGCTTTGGAAACCAAACCGCATAAACTTGCCGAATTATTTGGCCTTAATCTTTTATTCGATGCGCTCAATCAACCGGAAAGAGCAAAAGCAATCAAAGAATTTTATGGGTTTGACACCAAAAAATTCAGGGAATACGCGGGTTCACATGATGTCTTTTCGCTAAATCTGGAAATGCAGTTAATTCAACAGCAGAATATGTTGGTAAGCCTGGGTACACAGGTTCAAGCTTTGCAGGAAAATAACAAGAACGGAACCGCCCAAACCCCTTCGATTTTTCGGAAAATTCGAAACAGGGTAATCTCTTTCTGGCGTGGCGCGTGTTCGTGAATTGAAGGGTGGCTAAAGATATAGCGGGAATTTATTTTAAATCAGTTTGCCAACCCTTTACTTTGATAATGGCCGGTATCAGCCGTGGCCAGACTTTATCCCAGGTGTATTGATTGGCTTTTTGCCGGCCGGCTTTACGAAGTTTGTCCGCTTGGTCGGAATGGTTGAGATAATATTTTATTTTTTCCTGCAAGTCGTCAATGCCATTGAAGCCAATAAGATCTTTGCCGGGTTCAAAATATTGGAAAAGATCAGGAAATACTTCCGTTGCTACCAGGCAGCCTGCTGAAAGAAAATTAAAAAGTTGGGGTTTGATTATTTGATGACCTGCAGGGGTGCGAGAAAATACGACAACAACTTTTGCGCTGCTTAATGCGGCCAGGGTTTCATCTCCGAGCACAAAACCCCGATTTTCTATTCCGTGTTTTTCCCAGGCCTCTCCATATACATGGGTATTAAATTCTTTTGTGAGGACTCTGACAGCCTCGACTCGATCTGCGTGAGCTGCCCCTAAGTGGAGGACTTCGCACTCATATTCTGTTTTGGGTGCCACCGGGTAGAAATAAGTATCGTCAGTGGACATGGGCAGTTGATAAGAGCGTATCCCGTTTTTTCGGTGCAGTTCGGCAGTATTTTTGTCATTGGTAAAGAAGATATCAAAATTTTTGACGATTTTACTAGTGGTACAAACGTATACATCTGGCTCGCTCAAGGCAATTCCTAAAATTTTCACTCCCAATAATCTTAAGAAGTCAGCGTCCTGCGGGCGAAAGCTGAGTCCGCCTGCGTTGCAGATGATGAGGTGGGGGCGGAATTGCAGAATATGGGGAAATATAAACTCTTTGACAAGCCAGACCGGGCCATTCGTTCCGCGGTTATAAGGGCGGCCTTCCGTGTCTATAGCAGGAAGGTTCTGGTCGGTATTAAATTCATAGACAATTGCGCCTGCTTTTTGTAACCCGTGGAGCATTTGGGCTACGATGTCATTCGCTCCGCGCCAATAACCGCCGATGTAAAACACCCGCAAAGTATGCGGTTGGGGCGTTTTGAATAGCGGAATTAGCCTGTTTTGCAGGAAAACTGCCAGGCAGGCAGGTGAAATCTTTAACCTATTATTTAATTTCTGCAAAATATTCAATGGCGACTCACTCTGGGCAGGAATGATTGTTAGTGGGCTTAATTATACTGCCTGAGTTTTTCAAGAGGAGGCTGCATCTTATTCGAATCTAAAACGCACCTGAGATTTGTAATTCCAATCAGGAAAAAGGCGGTTGGGTGGTTCAGGAAATGTATTGGGATGGGACGTTTTGTCGTTCGTCAGGGATTGGGGCAGATTTCCACGCATAAAAATTGGGGTGGATTATGGTGGGTCTGAGTAGGGGGTAATCTGGAGGCTGGAGGGTTTATCACCAGCCTTGCAACCGGAGTCAGGTTTTAAGTCCATATTGACATCCAGGTCTTGACCCTGGGAAAGGTTTACCCTGATCGTGATGCCATCCGAGGGCAGATTCTGGCAGTAATTTTGCCAATTGATGGAAATGATCTTGCTTTCGCTGGCGTTAAGTAACAGGATGGCAGGGGCTGGTGGAGTCTGGATGGCGGAGGCTATCTGCAGCTGCGTTTCAATAAGCTTACCGCCTGTGGTCAGCGGTACAACTTTCGGCGGGTTGGCAAGCGCGCATAACTTTTTTGATTGATTGGTCAAAGTAATGCCGATAGAGATGGCATCCGAGGTTATATTTGAGTTGGAACTGATTTTTAAATCTGAAGGCTGGCATAAAGGCACGTCTTCGGGCCGGGGTGTGGGGAAATTTAACGGAAGCCCGGTAGGCATGGGTGTGCTGGAAGAACGGTTGCAAGCTGTAGTAAGCACAACGGTGAGTAATATCAATACTAAACGTTTCATAATAGGCCGAGTCTACCACTAAAAAAGCCGCCACCCTGGAATATAATAAAACTATGGACACTCACGATCGTTACGAAAAGCTTAAACAAGAATTGAATTTCCACAGTTACCGCTATCACGTTATGGACAGCCCATTGATCAGTGATGTGGAATATGATCGATTACTGTCTGAATTGCGCCAGTTGGAAAACGAACATGCGGATTGGATTACATCTGATTCGCCCACGCAACGAACCGGCGCAGCGCCATCTGACCGGTTTGTAAAACTGCCGCATCCTCGCCCGATTCTATCGCTGGCTAATGCCTTTGGCGCTGAGGATGCGCGCGCCTGGTATGAGCGGATTTGCAAGCTGGATGATCGCGTGGAGCGCGCTCAGTTTGTAGTGGAGCCAAAGATTGACGGGTTAAGCGTGGTGCTGCATTACAGACAGGGCCTATTTGTACAGGGCGCCACACGCGGAGACGGCGAGATCGGTGAAGATATTACCTCGAATTTGCGTACCATACGGGCTATTCCGCTTAAGATACCAGTAGATGCGGGCCGCGCGGTAGAGCAGGAAAACACGACAGACTCAGGTCAATTATCATTTTTAGGGGGGACGAGCAAAAAGCATGGGGAACTAGCTGTTCCCGATTATCTGGTGATTCGCGGAGAGGTTTTTATCAACAATGCGGATTTTGCTGTGTTAAACAAACGTCTGGAAGAGGGCGGCGAAAAAACCTACCTTAACCCGCGCAATACGGCTGCTGGTGCTTTGAGACAGTTGGATTCAAAGCTTACTGCACAGCGCCCTTTGACGCTGTTATGTTACCAGGTGGTTTACCACGAGGGCGGAAAGATTCCCGCCAGCCAGTGGGAGCTGTTGCAATGGTTGAAAGCATTAGGATTTCCGGTAACGGATATTGCCCGGCGGTTTGATGATATTGAACAGGCAATCAGCTATACCCAAACATGGGATATGCGGCGGGATGAGCTTGGCTATGAAGCCGATGGGATGGTCATCAAGCTGGATGACCTTTCTCTGGCGGCTGAACTGGGCTTTGTTGGTAAAGATCCGCGCGGGGCAATTGCTTTTAAGTTCCCGGCGCGGGAAGTGACAACTACTTTAAGAGAGATCGGTGTTGCGGTGGGACGCACTGGAGTATTGACTCCGTTTGCTATGCTGGAAGCTGTGGAAATTGGGGGTGTGGTGGTGGAACGTGCCACCCTGCACAACTTTGACTTTATCGCAGAAAAGGATATTCGCCCAGGCGACCGGGTAATGGTCAAGCGAGCCGGCGAAGTGATCCCTTATGTGATCGGCCCGGTGCTGGATGCGCGCAGCGGCGCAGAGCAGCCCTATGTTCCACCTGCGGTTTGCCCGGCGTGCAAACAGGCTGTGGAACACCTGGAAGGCGAGGTAGCCTGGTACTGCGTGAATGCGGCCTGCCCGGCTCAAACCATTCGCAATCTTGAACATTTTGTCTCAAGAGGCGCGATGGATATTTCTGGGCTGGGAATTAAGATTGTGGAACAATTAATTGGGGCGGGATTGGTCCAGGATGTTTCAGATCTGTTCAGCTTGAAGCGTGACCAATTACTTAGCCTGGAAGGTTTTGCAGAGAAAAAAGCGGACAATTTGCTGGAAGCCATTTCACAATCCAGAAACAAGCCCTTGAGCCGTTTGATCACCGGGTTAGGGATGCGCGGTGTGGGGGAAGTTTCAGCGCGCGATCTGGCAGTACACTTTGGCTCGTTGGATGCGCTGGCCGGCGCAATGACAATTGATCTGCAAACAATAGACGGCGTTGGCCCGAATATTGCCGAAGCCATTGTGGATTGGTTTGCGCGGGATGGCAATAAATTAGTGTTGGAAAAATTGAAAGCTGCCGGAGTCTGGCCCGTTTCAGACGCTGAGCGAAAAAAGGCTGCCCAGCCCGGGCCGTTGAGTGGTATGACTTTTGTGGTGACCGGTACACTGCCGGGTTTATCACGGGATGAAGTTAAAGAGTTTATTGAGTCGCGCGGCGGTAAAGTCACCGACTCTGTGAGCAAAAAGACCAGTTACCTGGTGTTGGGTGAGAACCCTGGTTCCAAGCACGAAAAGGCGCTTTCACTGGGTGTGAAAGTGATTGACGAAGCGGAATTGCGCATTTTGGGCAGCGCCTAAACGCAGGACTCTTTGAAATGGAGAAAATATGAAACAACAAATTGAACTCGGTCATGAAGATGCGCAAAAGGCCATCGAGGTAATTAAGAATGAGATGTTGAAACGCGGCAAGGTGGGCGTGATTGCGGTAACGGATGCGCACGGCGAACTGCTGGCGCTGCTGCGGGTGGACGGGGCGCCCTATACATCGATCCAAATTGCCACCAATAAAGCCTATACGGCTGCACGTGACCGCAAGCCCTCCCGACAAATTGGGCAATCACTGCGCGATCCGGAAAAAGGGTTTGACATTGTCTATTATGGCGACCCCAAGATCGTTGGGTGGGGAGGCGGCCTGCCGGTTTTGCTGGATGGGGTTGTGGTGGGTGCGGTGGGTGTTAGCGGTTTGCCTGAAATGGAAGATATCGAGCTGGCGCAGTTGGGTGTGGATGCGATGCTTGCCAGGTAAACCTTTTAATGTCATTATTGTAGAGAGGAGATGTTATGACAGCTTTTTTTGAGCAAACTTTTTATTTTGATGCACCTGCGCATACTTTATATGAGATGTTGATGGATTCAGAAGTACATGCGGAATTTACCAATAGCCGTGCGGAAATAAGCCGCGAGGTTGGGGGTAATTTTGTGGCCTATGATGGTTATATTACTGGCACAAATTTGGAATTGATTCCGGATCAGAAAATTGTGCAGCGCTGGCGAGCTGTGGATTGGCCCGAAAATTATTACTCAGTTGTGACGTTTACCTTTATTACTCAGAATGGCGGTACCCGGCTTGATTTAACTCACAACGGTTTGCCAGATGGAACTGAAGAGGAATTCAAACAAGGGTGGATCGAAAACTATTGGGAACCGATGAAGGCCTTTTTGGAAGGATAAGGAGATTTGGCATGTCTTCATTATCGCTGGCCCATAAACTTAAATTACAACCAGGTTCACAGGCTGCTTTGTTGAACGCTCCTGAGGGCTATTTGGTGGAATTGGCCCCTGAACGAGTGATGTTTGATCATATCCTTGCGGGCCAATATGACTGGATACAGGTATTTGTAACCAACAAGGCTGAAATTGATGCGCTTTTTCCCTCGCTGGTTGCGGCGCTCAAACCTGTTGGAATGCTGTGGATATCCTTTCCGAAGGGCAAATCAAAAGGTCAGGCAGATCTGACCCGCGATAGCGGCTGGGAGACCGTAAAAGGGCTGAAATGGATTAACCTGGTTGCAGTTAATGATGCCTGGTCAGCCTTTTCGCTGCGACCCTACCAGCCGGGGGAAGCGCACACATCCTTTCGCTAGCGGTAAAACATTCTGCTGAAATAAAAACTCCCGAAGGATTTGGCCTTCGGGAGTTTGCTTATGCCTACCCGGCAAACCCAGGTTTGGCTGGAGCCCGCTTAAAGAGCAGCCGGTAGAGGCTCTGTAAAGTTTCGATGCCTTCAACGATGATGACGATAATCAGGAGCATGGGCGGGATCAGGCCGAAGAATTTGGTCAGGAAACCAGCGGACTCGCTGTCTTGAAAAACATGTGCCATTGTTTGCGCATCAATGGCTACGAGCGATGGGCCGCTCAGCAGCAAGTAGGCCAGCACAATGCCACCCAGGCTGAGGACAATATTGAGCCAGCGTGCAGCAATTGTCCAGCGCCCCTGGCGGAACAGGAACAGGTTGAGCGCAATCTGCAGCACACTCAGTACGTTGATCCAGGGCAGGTAGCGGAAGAAGGCGGCGCTGAGTACCGGCACAAATGTCCAGTTTCCAGCTTCGAAAAATCCAATTCCGATCACCTGGGGATAGAGATTGAAGATCAGCAGTCCAGCGACTGTGAAAATGATGGCCCAGATGGGTTCGGACATACGCACTTCATCGGGTTCGGGTTCTTTTTCCAGGTCAGCGGGATTCCAGTCTTTCGCCTGGTCTTTATCTTCAAATTCTGAGGCTGGCAAGGTGCGCTGCAGGATGGCGAAAACCAGCACAATGTTGCCGAAGGCCGAAATAATCCCCCCCAGGTATTCAAGCAAGGTCTTGCCCAGGGTGGCGGCAAAAGCTGCGGTGGTCATCGCGCCGGTTCCGTAGCGGATGCCAAAACCAAAGAGGGTCACGCCTGTCAAGACACTCAAGACGATTTTGAGCACCATGCTGAAGAAGGGGAACAGCTTTGGGCCGATCAGGTAACGTTCCGGCAGGTAGGATGCGGCTACTTTTTCGGGTGCGCCAAATTCTTTCAAGATGGTTTTGCGCAGATCGTCATCAATTGCCTGCCCGGTGGCTTGGGCACGGTCTTCGAGCATATCTTCGAGTGTGGAGCGGAGCTCGGCCTGGATATCTGCGCGGGTTTTATTGGGCAGGTGTTTGCCAACTTCTTCAATGTAACGTTCGATCAGGTTCATTTTCGTTTTCCTTTTTATTTATCCAACATCTTTTGCATCATGGTGACGATGTTGGCCCATTCCTGCTTGATAAGCGGCAGGATTTTACGGCCTTCCGGACTGATGACGTAATAACGCCGGGGGCGGGCTTCTTCAAGCCGCCAGACAGATTGAAGCAGCCCCTGAGTCTCCAGCCGCCGGAGGAGTGGATACAAAGTTCCCTGGTCAAGTTGCAGACCCTGGTCAGCGAACAGTTTCAGCAAGGAGTAACCGTACTGCTCCTCTTCTAGCTGGCTGAGAACGGCCATTACAATCACGCCGCGGCGTAGTTCCAGTATTGTGTTTTGTAGCAGTTCATTTTCCATATTTTGTTCGCCTTTAATAATAGTATACTGTGTGTAATACAGTATGTCAATATATATATTAATAAACATTCTATTGTATTATGTGATGAGAAGGTATATCTGTTTCTGATTCAGTTATAAATGGTGCGGATTTTTTTTTTGCATTTGGCGCAGCTGTGATAGAATTTATACTTATGAACGGGACGCGCGGGGAGCATGAGTCCTTGTATTTACATATTAAGGAGAAAAAGTATATGCCAAGACGTAGTTTAGCCAGACTCTATAAAGATGAGTTTGGCGGTTATTCGTTATCGAAATTTCAGCAGGATTTGTTGGCAGGTTTAACGGTAGCGGCAGTGGCTTTGCCGTTGGCGCTGGCGTTTGGTGTGGCTTCGGGGGCAACGGCTGCAGCCGGCTTGGTGACGGCCATTCTGGCCGGTTTTGTGATTGGTGCGCTTTCTGGCGCGCCGTACCAGATTTCTGGCCCAACGGGTGCAATGAGCGCAGTTTTGATTGTGCTTGTGCAGCGTTACGGCTTGCAAGGCATCTGGGTGGCCGGGGTGCTCTCGGGTATTTTCTTGCTGATCATCGGGCTGTTGAAGTTGGGGCGCTTTATTGCCTTTATACCTTCGGCAGTCATCACCGGTTTTACATCTGGAATTGCGCTAATCATCTTTATCGGACAGATCGATAATTTTCTGGGTGTTAAAACTCCTGGAACGGAAGCAGCTCTTTTTAAGTTAATTGGTTACTTGAAGGGTGGTATTAGCCCGGATTGGCATGCGATCGTTTTTGCCTTAGTCGTGATCCTTACCATGTTATTCTGGCCCAAGAAGTTAAACGCGCGCTTCCCGGCTTCCTTGCTGGGGATCATCCTGGCCACTGGTTTGAATGTTCTGCTCAATTGGCCGGTAAAGGAGATTGGCGCAATTCCACAGACGCTTTTGCTGGCTGACCGCTTCAACCCTTTGCTGTTTGATTTGACCACCCTGCCAGAATTTATTGCTCCGGCGCTGACAATTACCGCGTTAAGTGCGATTGAATCGCTGCTGTGTGGGGCGGTTGCTTCGAACATGACGGGTATTCGCTTGCAGGCCAATCAGGAATTGGTGGGCCAGGGCATTGGCAATATCCTGATTCCATTCTTTGGGGGCGTGCCGGCCACGGCTGCCATTGCGCGTACCAGCGTGGGGATTAAATCTGGCGGACAAACGCGGCTGGTCAGCATTATTCACGCGGTAGGTTTGCTGCTCTCGATGTTTTTGCTGGCGCCGATCATGGCGCGTATTCCGCTGGCAGCGCTGGCGGGTGTCTTGATGGTGACTGCGGTACGTATGAATGAGTGGGCTGCTATTCGCTTCATGTTCCGCAAGTTTTTCAAGACGGATATCATTGCTTTTTCCATCACGATGCTGGCTACTATAACCCTGGATCTGACTCAGGCGATTTTGATTGGTTCATTGGTGGCCGGGGCAGTCTTTTTAAACAAAATTGCATCGATTGAAATCGATGTTCAGGATGTCGATCCAGAAAAGCTCAAGGCACGCGGCATTGAGACATCCGGTTCCTGCCAGCATGTGCGGGTGGCTTTTCTGACCGGACCGCTTTTTTTTGCGGCCAGCGGCCAATTTAATGAGGCTTTTGCCAACCTGGGGCAAACGCATGCCTTGATCCTTTCCATGCGAGGTGTGCCGTTGATCGATACATCTGGGCTGGAGGCGCTGCGCATTTTGTACGAACGATTGCACAAGCAGGGCGGCACGCTTATGTTTGCAGGTGTGCATGAAAACGCGCGTACCATGCTCGAACGCGGTGGTTTGCTGGATGAAATTGGCGTGCAGAATTTTTTCTGGAGCTCAGATCAGGCCATTGTGGAAGCCGAGCGACGCGGCTGTAATTTTTGCAAAAACGCCTGAAAATTACAATGAAGTTACAAAGAGACCAGGTTCAGCCTGGTCTCTTTGTAATTGACAAGCATTCTTCTCTGGACTAAACTTGACTCATTATACGGTCCCAAGGAGCAGGTCATGGATTTTCGCAATGACGACGGCATAACCCGCCGTATGGCGGTTTTGCAGCAACGCGTAAAGGCAATGCGCGATCATGATTTTTATTTTTATAACCAGCCAATGGAAGAAGTGCTGGGCGGCTCGAAGGTGATTGTAAACGGTCGGGAAATGGGGATGTACGCATCCTATAGCTACCTGGGACTGGTTGGACACCCGCGCATCAATGCTGCGGCCAAAGCCGCGGTGGATAAATTTGGCACTGGCACGCACGGCGTGCGTACGCTGGCGGGTTCATTGACCCTGCACCGGGAACTTGAAGAGACGATTGCAGATTTCAAGCATGCTGAAGATGCCATTACCTATACATCTGGTTATGTAACCAACCTAACAGTGATTTCCACATTGATGGGCCGCGGGGATTTCGTGATTTCGGACAAGCTTAACCATGCTTCCATTGTTGACGGCTGCATGATGTCTGGCGCAGAGTTCCGCCGTTTTAAGCATAACGATATGCAGGATCTGGAAAAACGGCTGGCGCAGGTGCCGGACGGCGCAACCAAATTGGTGATTGCGGATGCGGTTTTCAGCATGGATGGCGATGTAATTGACCTGCCAAGCGTGGTGGCGTTGTGCCGCAAGTACGGGGCTTACCTGATGATGGATGAAGCGCATTCAGTGGGGGTGCTTGGCAAGACCGGGCGCGGCATTGAAGAGCATTTTGATATGTGGGGCAGCGTGGATATCAAGATGGGAACGCTCTCAAAAACCATCCCTTCGGTGGGTGGATATGTAGCCGGTAATAAAGATTTGATTGATTTTCTGCGGCATGGTTCACGGGCCTATATTTTTTCGGCAGCGCTGCCACCTGCGCAGGCAGGGGCTGCCAACGAGGCGTTTAAGGTCATTCTGGATGAACCCTGGCGCATCGAGAAGTTAAATGCAAATACTGATCAGTTTATCAACGGGCTGAAAGGTATGGGCTTCGATACCATGCTGACCACAACCGCGATTGTGCCGGTGTTGTGCGGGACGGATGAGCGCGCTTATGCTTTGACCCAGGCGGCACAGCGTAACGATGTCTTTGTACTGCCGGTGGTTTCTCCGGCGGTGCCGGAAGGCCTTTCACGTTTGAGGGCCACCGTGCTGGCCTCGCACGAGGCGGGTGAAATACAACGCGCCATGGATATTATTGGGCGGGCTGGCAAAGAGATTGGGATTATTTCTTAACCGGGATGGTTTTTTTGAGGGGCGGGCATTTGCCCGCCCCTTTTTTGATTCTCAGCGAATGCGGTCAGGCTTCGTTCAGGATGAACCTGGTAGGGTCTTCCATGAATTTTGTCCAGGCCAGAACTTTGGATGGCGTAAAGACGTACAGGCCTTCCTGATCCCACTGGTCTGGCTCGGGAGCGTAGCCGAACTGGGCATATTTGGTTTTATATGCCGTCGATAGCTTTTGGGCAAGTTCGGGGGATGGTTTGCCGGCGGCGGCGCATGTGCATTCGGCGATCAGGGCTTCGTCACCGCTTTCAAGATGCAGCGAAACATACGGGTTTTCAAGGATGTTTTGTGCATGGCGAGTTTCCGGGCTGCCGTCGTAGTAAAACTTGCCATCTATGAAAACACCCCAGCGAGGAACCACATGCGGATGCTGGTTGGGGCGCACCGAGCACAACCAGTAATTTTTCGACTCGCTCAAACGCTGGGTGACATATTCCCAGGTCAGGCTGGCGGTGGGGTTTTCTACATAGCCTTTTGGAAAGAGCGGGCGGGTGATTTTGGGTTCGGTCATGTCACGCTCCTGGTTTTGAAATAACGCTATCCATCTTCCACTTCTGATTCAATTTCTCGGTGAGGCTGAACTTTGAAGAGTTTGAAACCCCATTGGACAGCCGGGCCGATCAGGAATGCAAATACTACGGTGCCAATGCCAGCCGGGCCGCCCAGCAGCCAACCCACCAGCACCACTGTCACCTCGATAATGGCGCGCGCCGCCCGAATGCTTAGGCCGGTTTTGCGCTTGATGGCCAGCATGAGACTGTCTCGCGGGCCAGCTCCGGCATCCACTCCGATATAGATGGCGCTGGCGAGACCCATGATGCCGATGGCTACCATTAACATGGTCACTTGCAGGGGCAGGTTGTTTTTAACTGAAGGAATCAGCCAAAGGAAAAAATCTTCCCATGGGCCAATGCTGAGAATATTTCCCAGGGTGCCCCAGCCGATGGGTTCGCGCATGATGAGCGCACCGCTGAGTACCACAAAGCCTACCAGGACTGTGACGGTTCCGGTTGTGATTGGAGGAAAACGCTTCGAAATGGCTACATCCAGCACAGCCCAGGCGCTTGTGCCCAGGTTGGCTCGAATCATCATTACAATAGCCAGGCCAAACAGGCTAAAGCCAAATTCGATTCTAAGCAGGTCGGGTATAAATGATTTCCAGCGAATTGGTTTGAGCATGTCATTCCTTGATTATATGTTGTTTTTGAACTGGGATAATACCAAGAGAGGCAATAAAAACCGCTATCTTTTTTTGGATAGCGGCAAGGGTTATGCATGATTTGTAAAGTATGTCTGCGGTTTACAAGTGTTTCTTGATGTTATCGCGCACGTCCAGCGCATTGCCGGTCATTATGCAGATTAGCAAGATAAAAGCACCCAGGATGACAGCGATTGGCGCAGCCCAGGAAGATATCCAGTAGCGCGGCAGCAGGATAAATATCAAAATAGCACTGACCAATCCGAACAATCCGTTTCGCCAAACATGCGGAATGGTTTGCCACATTTGCGGCAGGGATTCGCTTACATCATGCTTACGTTCGCGTTCGGAGGCCATGTGTTGGAATTTGCGCTGTTTTTCCAGTGGATCGCGAACTGAGAGCTGTCGTTCGCGCAGCCGCATCAGGCGTTCCTGTTCAGGTGAAAGTTTTTCTGGCATAAGTCACTCCAGGGGAATTCGGGAAAGCTGGAAAGCATTCAATAGAATTTTTACTGTTGGTAAAAATAGTATAGCACCAGTGGATGGCGATGTTACCAAACAGTTATGATAAACTTTGCTCATGCTTGAACCATTTGAAGCCCGTCGAAATGAGCTGTTAATCAGCACGGATGCGAGCTTGTTGGATGTGGATGCGATTTGCGCCATGCTTTCGCGCGCCTATTGGGCCCAGGGCCGCAGCCGTGAGTTGATAGAACGTTATTTGAGATATTCGCTGGTGTTTGGCGTTTATGACGGCTCACGCCAGATAGGCCTGGCGCGTATTGTCAGCGATTACAGCACCTTTGCCTGGTTGTGTGATGTTTTTATCCTGGAAGAGTATCGCGGCAAGGGTTTGGGCAGATGGCTGACGGAAACGGTTCTGGCTCATCCGGACTTGCAGGGGCTGCGCCGCTTTTTGCTGATAACGCGTGATGCGCATGGTTTGTACGCTCAAAATGGTTTTACCCCACTGGCCGGCCCAGAACGCTGGATGGAGAAATTCAATGGCTGAAATAATTCTTAAACCAACCCGTGAGAAATCGCTGTTGCGGCTGCATCCCTGGATTTTTTCCGGGGCAGTGGATCGTGTGCAGGGCGAGCCTGCTTCTGGCGAGACAGTGGATGTGCTGGATGCAAAAAAGACTTTTCTTGCCCGGGCGGCTTACAGCCCGGTTTCGCAGATCCGTGCGCGGGTGTGGAGTTTTGATGAAGCTGAAGCGGTGGATGGTGATTTTTTCTCCAGGCGTATTGACGCGGCCCTGACTCTGCGCGCCACAATGGGGTTTTCCAACCGTAATTCTGAAAAGATTGTTATGAACAAACCGGTTAGTAATGCGGTGCGCTTGGTCCACGCAGAGTCAGACCGTTTGCCGGGTTTGATCGTGGATGCCTATGGGGATGTGTTGGTAATGCAATTGCTGACCGCCGGCACTGAAGCCTGGCGGGAAACCATCGCGGATATTTTGCTTGAAAAAACAGGCGCATCTGCCATTTATGAGCGTTCGGATGCAGATGTGCGCGAGTTGGAAGGCTTGCATGTGCGGCGGGGTGTCATGCGTGGCAGTGTTGAAAATGATCTTCTCCAGATCAGCGAATATGGTTTGAAATTCAATGTAAATATCGCCAACGGGCACAAAACGGGCTTTTATCTCGACCAGCGGCGCAATCGTCAGCGGGTGGGAGAGCTTGCCAGGGGACGGGATGTGCTGAATTGTTTTTGCTACACGGGCGGGTTTAGTTTGCATGCTGCGGCCGGCGGGGCAAAATCGGTATGCTCGATAGACTCGTCTGCGGATGCACTGGCTCTGGCGCAGGAAAACGCCAGGTTGAATGACAACGCAGGCGCGGATTTGGAATGGCGCGAGGCAGATGTATTCCTGGCACTTAGAAAATTCCGGGATGAACGGCGCACCTTTGACATGATTATCCTGGATCCCCCTAAGTTTGCGGCAACCGTTTCCCAGGCCGAAAAAGCAGCGCGCGGATACAAGGATATCAACTTGCTGGCTTTCAAGCTGCTGCGCCCAGGCGGGGTTTTGGCTACTTTTTCCTGTTCGGGTGGAATTGACGCGGCATTATTCCAGAAAATTGTAGCGGGTGCGGCGCTGGATGCCCAGGCACAGGCTGTGATTGTGGAGCACCTGGCGCAGGATGTTGACCACCCTGTTTCGCTGCATTTCCCGGAGGGGTCGTACCTTAAGGGGTTGATCTGCGTGAAAAGCTGAAATTTGGAAAGAAACTTGCAAACAAAAAGCCCGCCTTCATTATGATGGCGGGCTTTTTGTGCGGCGGTGGATGGTTAATCTTCGTTGCCAAGAGCTGAGATGGCGCGGAAGAGGCCGAATAAGAGCAGCCCCAATTGGAGGGCTTCGGGAACGGTGATCATGCTGTCGCGTTCCTGTTTTTTGGCGCGGCGGTGGAGGAGCATGGCGGCTACGACGCCAGCCCCAGCACCCACCAGCGCACCTACCAGTACAGGGCGGACTGGTGATGCTTTGCTTTTTTCGATTTCATTTTTGGAAGTCATGCTTACTCCTCGCGTTTTTTGAACATATCCAGCCAAGATTTGGTATACAGAATTGGATCGATCAGTTTATCGGTCCATATCTTAACCTGGGTGCTGAACCAGAGAGCATAGGTCTGCGCCCTGCCTGTATAGTAAGGCGAAATCTTAATCAGGCGATTTAAGCCGTACACCATGGCAATTGTCAGCATCATGATGAGCAGGGCCAGCAGCATCATGGGGATGATCATCCAGATGAGCGATATATCGGCCCAAAGGCGGACATCGGCACTGCTTTTCGTTGCAGAAAGACTGGCAAGAACCGCAAAAACAATCCCGATAAGTGTTGCCAGGATGATCGGCAGCAGAATTTGACGGGTTACATCGCGGCGATGCTTGAGGTAACTTTCACGTTGGGGGCGTGGTACCGGGAATTTGTCCATGCCTTTATTTTAGCATGAAAATAGAACAGGGACAGCGTATCACGCTGTCCCTGTTGATGTTGTGGTAGGCGTTATTTGCGGTTGATGGCGTCCATTACCGCTACAGCGGCGATTTCAACGATATCGTTAACTTCGTCGCCAGTTTGAATGACCTGGATGGGTGCGCCCAGACCGAGCAGGATGGGGCCGATGGCCTTGGCATTGCCCAGGCGGGCCAGCAACTTGTAGGCGATGTTGGCGGATTCGAGGGAGGGGAACACCAGGACGTTGGCATCTTTGACGGCGCTGAAGGGATAGCGTTCTTCCACCATCTCTGGGACAACGGCGGTATCGGCCTGCATTTCGCCATCCACCACGAAGTCGCAGCGTTTCTTTGTCAATTCCACGGCTTTGCGCACCTTCTCGGAAAGCGCGTGAGGTGTGGAGCCAAAATTGGAGAAGGAGAGGAACGCTACGCGCGGCTCCACTTCCATCTTGCGAGCGAATTCTGCGGCCAGGCAGGCGATTTCAGAGAGGTCTTCGGCGCTGGGGTCGATGTTTACAGTGGCATCGGTAAAGAAGTAGGTTTTATCATTTACGATGATGATGTAAACACCAGCAGCACGGGCAGCGCCTTTTGCGGTGTGATGGATCTGGAGGGCAGGCCGGATGACTTCGGGGTAATCATAGGTGAGACCAGAGACAAAGGCATCCGCATCGCCCATTTTTACCATCATTGCACCCAGAATGTTGGGGTCTACAATATATTTCTGGGCATCCTGCATCACAATGCCTTTACGCTGGCGCAGCTGGTAATAAGCCTGCGCGTATTTCTCGGCATCGTCAAAATGGCGCGGATCGACCACTTTGGGTTTGAATTCCAGCCCAAGCAGCTTGATTTTTTCTTTTATGATTTCCGCATTGCCGAGCAGGATGGGTGTGGCAATGGATTCTTCTTGCACTTGAAAGGCAGCCCGGATGATCTTGGTTTCTTCGCCTTCGCCAAACACCAGGCGCTTCTTACCTTTGGTGGCCTTGGCCTTGTTCATGATGAAGTAACGAATCTGCTCGCCGCGGCCAAGCCGGTAGGCGAGTTTTTCTTTGTATTCATCGATGTCGATCTTCTTGCGAGCCACGCCGGTATCCATAGCAGCCTGGGCCACAGCCGGGGATTCCCAGAGCAGAACGCGAGGATCGAGCGGCTTGGGAATAATATATTCCATGCCGAACTTCATGCTGCTGGTGTTGTAAGCGCGCAGAACAGAATCGGGCACATCTTCTTTGGCGAGTCTGTAGAGCGCCTGGGAAGCGGCAAACTTCATTTCTTCATTGATTGTCCGGGCGCGGACATCCAGGGCACCGCGGAAAATGAAGGGGAAGCCTAGCACATTGTTGACCTGGTTGGGGTAATCTGAACGGCCGGTGGCAACGATTGAGTCTGGGCGGGCTTCCTTGGCTAATTCATACTTAATCTCAGGGTCTGGGTTGGCCATGGCGAAAATGATTGGTCTTTCGGCCATGGTTTTGACCATATCTGGGCTGAGCACGTTGGCAACCGACAAACCATAAAATACATCGGCACCGCGTACTGCATCGGCCAGGGTACGGTGTCCTTTGTCATCCACGGCCAGGCGATCTTTATATTTGTTCATGCCTTCGCCGCGGCCCTTGTAGACAACACCCTTGCTATCGACAAGCATGATATTTTCGCGTTTGACTCCCCAACGGATGGCTAATTCAGCACAGGAGATGGCAGAAGCGCCAGCGCCTGAGATGACGATGCGAATCTCGTCGTGTTTTTTGCCGGTCACCTCGAGCGCATTGGCCAGACCAGCGGAGGAGATGATTGCGGTGCCGTGCTGGTCATCGTGGAAAACAGGGATGTCGAGCATGCTTTTGAGTGTTTCTTCAATATAGAAGCATTCAGGCGCTTTAATATCTTCCAGGTTGATGCCGCCGAAAGTCGGTGAGATGGCAGCAACCACTTTGATGATTTCATCGGGGTCGTGACTGTTGACTTCGATGTCGAATACGTCTACATCGGCAAATTTCTTAAATAAAACACCCTTGCCTTCCATAACTGGTTTTCCCGCCAGCGCGCCGCGATCGCCCAGACCCAAAATTGCTGTGCCGTTGCTGATTACAGCCACAAGGTTTCCCTTGGATGTGTATTCATAGGCCAGCTCAGGGTCTTTCTCAATTTCGAGAACAGGGTAGGCAACGCCGGGTGAGTATGCCAACCCCAGGTCGTGTTGGGTGTCCATGGGTTTGGTTGGGATAACTTCGATTTTTCCAGGTTTGCCCTTGAGATGATGATATTCCAGAGCATCTTCTCGGGTGATTGATATTTTGGCCATCAAAAATCCTCCTCGGATGAATTAGGTACGCTTCATTATGGCATAAATTCCATTTGTCTGTAAGTTCTATTTGTCACATTTTGATGTGACCAATGCCAGATATTTGTGTATATGACCTCGATATTGTATGAGACGGACGAGCAATGAAAGAAAAATACTAACAATTTGTTTACATTTAATGTATAATTAATACAAATTCGTAATTTGTTAATAAATTTTAAAATTTCCACGTTTTTCCGCCTGATTATTGCGGACACGGCTTCTGTACCACCCGGATATGAACCTTGTTCTGTCTGCCCAGATTCGCAGGCAAATTCTGTAGTCACCCTTTCTCTTAAAGTCATTGGATCGGGTCGATAAAAGAGAATACGTTTTCATAGGATATTCTGTAGTGTTGATGGCTGAAGAGCTGTCAGACTCAGTTTACCAGTTCCTCTTGTTCTGTTGGACAAAGAGGAATTGGTACATCCGGGTATATATTTGCAGCCGTGGTTTGCACAGGCAAGCTGACGGCTGTTTGTTTTAACATGCGAAAAATTACCGCAATAGAAGCGCAAAAGAAGAACCCCGGCCGGGTGAATATTTACCTGGAAGATCAGTTTGCTTTTGGCTTATCTCGGATTGTGGCAGCATGGTTGTCAGCGGGACAAGTTTTGAGCGATGAAAAGGTGGCTGCATTGCTGGCAGAAGATGCCCGCGAAGTGGCGATGCAGAAAGCACTCCGTTATTTGGGTTATCGCGCCCGATCGATGCAGGAAGTACGTTCAAATTTAGAAAAGCATGAAATTCCTGAAGCTGCTATTGAACATACGCTGCAGAGGCTGCAGGAAAATGGTTTGTTGAACGATCAGGAATTTGCTCAAACGTGGGTAGAGAATCGCAGCACTTTTCGCCCGCGCAGCAGACGCGCTCTGGAAATGGAGCTGCGCCACAAGGGTCTCGACCATGAAGTGGTTCAGCAAGTGCTGGACGAAAGCGTAGACGAGAATGCCCTGGCCCTGGATGCGGCACGTAAATATGTGCGCAAAGTTCAAGGGTTGGAGTGGCAGGAGTTTCGCCTGAAATTGGGAGGATTCCTGGGAAGGCGCGGGTTCTCTTACGCGATTATTGCCCCGGTATTGCGCCTGGTGTGGGAAGAACTGCACTCAGACGATAGTCAAACAAATGATGATGAGGAAGTATTATGACTCCGATATGGATTACGATTTTGATCACAATTGTGGTTGCAATTCTTACTGGATCGGCGATGCTGGCAGTTGGCCGGAATATTGGGAAGAATAACTTTAAGGCACAAGTTGAAAAGAAACAGCAGGAAGATGCAGCCACTTCCAAGGGGATCATTCAAGAAGCAACTGAAAAGGCTTCTAAAATTGAATTGGATGCCCGCGATCGTGCATTGAAGGTGGTTCAATCGGCAGAAGCTGACCTGACCCACCGGCGATCTGAATTGAACAAGGAAGTTGAGCGACAGGATCGCCGCCGGGCCGAGTTTGATACCCGCGTGGAGCGCTTTGAACAACGTGAGCAGACCCTGAACAAGCGCCAGAGCAACGTTGACCGGCGCGTGAATGAAGTGGAAAAGCTCTACGAACAGCAGACTGAAAAACTTCAACAAGTTGCTGACATGAACCAGGATGATGCCCGCAAGATTTTGCTGGTCGAGGTTGAAAAAGATGCTCGCGGGGATATGGCCCGCATCATCCGCCAGATTGAGGCTGAAGCGCGTGATGAAGGCGAAAAGCGCGCCCGCAACCTGATTGCGGATGCAATCCAGCGTGTAGCTTCTGAACACGTTTCTGAGGTAACTTCGGCGGTTGTTACGCTTCCGAATGAAGAAATGAAGGGCCGTATCGTTGGTCGTAACGGCCGCAACATTCGGGCGTTTGAGCAAGCCGCCGGGGTGGATGTGATCGTGGATGACACGCCAGAATCAGTGACCATCTCCTGTTTTGACTCGGTGCGGCGCGAAATTGCCCGTCGGGCGTTGACTAAACTTACAGTGGATGGGCGTATTCATCCCGCGCATATTGAAAAAATTATCGAGGACGAAACCAAAGCGGTTGAGAAGATCATGGCCGAGGCGGGTGAACAGGCTGCCTTTGATGCCGGCGTTACCGGGCTGCACCCTGAAATTTTGCGCATGATGGGGCGTTTGAAGTACCGCACATCTTATGGGCAGAATCAACTGGCTCATGCGGTGGAAGTTGCCAAATTGGGCGGGATTTTGGCCGCGGAGCTTGGCGCAAATGTAGTGATTGCCAAGGCCGGAGCCTTTTTGCATGATATCGGTAAGGCGATGGATCACAATCAGGAAGGGACGCATGCTTCGCTTGGCGCCGAATTCTGCAAGCGTTATGGTGTTCACCCGGCGGTTGTCAATGCCATCGCTTCCCATCATCATGAAGTTGAACAGGAATCTGTGGAAGCGGTGATCGCCGAGTCCGCAGATGCCATTTCTGGCGCCCGCCCGGGTGCACGGCGTGAGGATCTCGAAGCATACATCAAGCGTATTCGCACCCTGGAAGAGATGGCCACCTCCTTTGAAGGGGTGCTGCAGGCGTTTGCCATTCAAGCTGGTCGTGAAGTGCGCATCATCGTTCGCCCGGATGAGATTGACGACCTGGCCTCCACGCGGTTGGCTCGAGATATTGCCAAAAAAATTGAAGAGACCATGCAATACCCTGGACAAATTAAAGTGACAGTCATCCGCGAGACACGCGCGGTGGATTATGCCAAATAGGCATTTTGAGTTAGTTTGATTTCAGTAAAAACACAAAAGAACGGGGAAATTTCCCCGTTCTTTTGTTTAATTTTGCTTCAGGTTTTACATTGGGGATTTGTTGACCTGACCAGAAAAAAATAATGAGGGGGTTTCGTGGACAAAGCCTGTACAAATCGCACTTCACATATATTGTATTAATGTTATTCTTGCATTTTTACGGTAAAATTTATGAATAAATTAGATATTATTTGTCTTGTTATAATTTAAAGCGGAGCAATATGAAAACGTTGAAAGTGCCTTTAGCATTACTACTTGTTTACCTGGCAATTGTTTTTAATATAGAGGTTTTGACCCTTAATGCGAACTATGTACTGAATCTGCACCGCTTTGTCGACTTCTTGATATTGTTTATTGTTATTTCAAGCTTATTGGTGCGTCCATTTCATAAGTTGCCGGCTTATGCCCAACTTTCTTATTGGATCATTATTTATTTTGGCCTGTGGGTCTTTTCCAATAAAAGCACAAATGTACAAATTAATGTACTGGTAATGCTGGTGGAAATTGCAATGGTTGCTCTGGCTTCCTTGTTATCCTGGGTAGTGGCAACCAGGTTTTTTGAATTTGAAGACACATTGGCCAGGCTGGTTTTTGCTTCATTTCAGGGAAGGGCATTAAGTATGGATGAAGCGGCAGAAGGTATTGAAATTGAAGTTCAACGCAGCCGAAGATACCAGCGAGCCTTATCGGTGGTGGTGGTAGAACCAGACCCGGCAACGATCCGCAAAGTTATGGTGACAACGGTTGAAGAAATTCAAAACAACCTGGCGCGTCGGTATGCCATGAGCCAGTTATCTGAAGCGATCGGTTCCGCGGCCAGAAAGCCTGACGTGTTGATAAGATTGGATCAGTCTGATCGTTTTGTTATTTTATGTCCAGAAGCAGACGCTGATAGTACCAGTGCATTGCGGCACCGGATTCAAGCAGCAGTAAAATCCAGGCTGGGCGTTTCCATTTCAATGGGTGTTGCATCTTTTCCGGACGATGCGCTTACTTTTGAAGAACTTATGGACAAAGCCAGTGCTAAATTGGCGCCAGTAACCCTGTCACCATTGCCTGCTGTCCGCTCAGACGAGGCGAAATCGCAGAATCTTTAAAAAGTTGATGCCATCTAAATCGCCATCTTTGATGGATTATCGTTGGATTGAGCAATTTAGGCCTGAAGATCGAATTCTGACGGGTAGTTTTTATTTAATTACGAAGCGGGTTTTTGACATGGTTTTAGTCATTGGCACAATGCCTTTTTGGCTGGCGCTGATGATCATCATATACCTGGCGGTCTGGGTGACCTCGCCGGGTGCGCCGGTGATTTTTACCCAAATGCGCACCGGCAAAAGCGGTAAGCGCTTTCCGATGTATAAGTTTCGCTCGATGGTACCCAATGCCGATGAGCTTAAAAAGACTTATGCGCACCTGAATGAACTGAAATGGCCCGATTTTAAAATTTCCAAAGACCCACGCATTACGGTAATTGGCAGGTTTCTCCGCAAAACCAGCCTGGATGAGCTGCCGCAGTTGTTTAATATTTTGCGCGGTGAAATGTCGCTGATTGGACCACGCCCTACTTCTTTTGGCGCAGATACTTATAAGCTCTGGCATACCCAGCGGTTGGATGTGCTGCCGGGGTTGACTGGTTTATGGCAAATTGCCGGCAGGGGCTCGATTCAGTTTGATGATCGTTTGCGCATGGATATTGCCTATATCGAAAGGCGCAGCATGTGGTTGGATATTGTTATCTTATATAAAACGATCAGTGCAGTATTCAAACAACGCGGCGCTGTTTAATGACTGGTTTTTGGATGTGGAAATTAGCCTGCAAGAAAATAAGGTTTGGAAATTAGAATTTTATCGACTTGTTTTGAATGATGCATTTTGAACCAAAGATTTAATCCTGGTAGTGCTCCCCTCGTCATTATTTGATTGTTATTTAATATAAAAAACTAACTATTCATTGTGGAGTTTTCATTTTTGTACGTTATAATATGGATAAATAATACCTAATTACTACTATTGTAATTTTTAGTTTCGATCAAAGGAGTAAGAATGGAAATCAGACTTTATATACAGATGTTGTTGCGCAATTGGTGGATCATTGTAGTAACTGCCCTGGTAGCCCTGGTGGCTTCGCTGGGGGTTTCGTACCTGGCAGTGCCACAATACGAGGCAGTTGCGCGGTTTATTATTAATCCAAGTGCAACGATCACTGCTAGCGCGGATGTGGTGAGGAGCCTTGATACGCTTGACCGGCCTTCGGTTGCGGCTACATACGTGGAAGTGATGAACAGCCAGAGGATTTTCTCTGATTCTATCAATGCGCTGGGCATTAATTCGAGCGATCCATCCCTGGCGGGCTATAGCGTTCAGGCGATTGTTTTGCCGTCATCGAGCGTGTTGCAACTAAGTGTCTCAGGGCCGAACCCGAAGGTTGCAGCTGAACTGGCTAATATGATTGGCAATCAATCCATCAATTACGCCAAGCGGGTGAACTCGGTGTACAACCTGGAGTTTTTGGATACGGCTTTTCCGGCGGTTGTTCCGGTAAGCCCGGCACCTTTGCGCGATGCGAGCCTGGCGCTTGTTCTGGGTCTTTTTGGCGGGGCGTTTCTGGCGATTTTGAGCGAGCAAGTCCGCATGCCGATAGAATCATTGCGCCGCCGAACTTTTATCGACCAGGGTTCCTCTGCGTTTACACGGAGATACTTTCAGAGTAAGTTGGAAGAGGAGCAAGCGCGCAGCAAGTCTGGGGATATTGGCTTGGGACTGATCCAGCTCGAAGGCCTGACAGGACTGGCGGAGACACTTCCGACAATCCTGGCGCAGCAATTGTTTCAAGAAGTGACACGCCGGCTGCGGAATGAATTGCGCGGCAATGATATTGTTGGTCGTTGGGGCTCTGTTGAATTTGCGGTTATGCTGCCTTCCACACCAGCGGTGGCAGCCGAACGGACTTTGAATCGGATTCGCCTGGCTCTTTCTGAACCAATTGTGATCAGCCATACCAAAGAAACTGTGCAATTACTGCCTTATACAGCCGTAACAGTCAGCAAGGCTCAGGAACCAGTCGCGGCATTAATTAACAGGGCTGAAGAAGCTTTAATTCAATCCCGGCGGAATCACCTGGCTGGAACGACCACGGTTTCGGCTTAATTGACCAGGGTATTTTGATGATAACCAATAAGGCATTTGCACCTCCTATCCATGAACCAATACCAACGACAAGCACCCGGTGGGTGGATTGGGTGAGTGTGTCTTTTGCCATTTTGACGATTGCCCTGGGCCTTGTGGTTGCCTGGTCAGTGGGAGAATTTGGGGCGCTTTCGGTGCTGGCTATTCCAGGTGCTTTTTTGTTGGTGGCTGCGTTGGGGCTGCCAGAACTTGGTTTAATGGCATTTATTGGCATCACATTTACGCAGGTTTCGAATGTTGGTATCACTTATTACCACTTTCCATCCATGACCCAGCCGCTGGCAGGGTTATTGATCTTTCTGATCCTGCTGCGCATCACGCTTTATGGTGAGCGCCCATTGGGGTGGGTGCGCGCCGGGCCAATTCTGTTGATCTACGTTCTCAGCTGGTTTGCTTCTATGCTGCATGCTGGAGATTTTACAACCGCGAGCCAAACCTTTGTAAGTTTTATCAAGGATGCGCTCGGCGCTTTGATTGTGGTCTTCTTTATTCAGCGTCCATCTTCCTTCCGTGCGGCGATCTGGTCTCTGGTGGCAGCGGGATTACTTATGTCAAGCATCAGCGCCTTTCAGGCTCTGACGGGGACTTACGATAATGCTTATTGGGGTTTTGGGGGCTGGTCGAGCCAGGTTTCTGGAAGCATTGGACGTAATCGCTTGCAGGGGCCTTATGCAAATCCGAATGCGTATGCGCAGGTTCTTGTAGTGATTGTACCGCTGGCGCTGGACCGTCTGTGGCATGAGCGGCATATCTTGCTGCGCCTACTGGCGGGTTGGACATTTGTTTGCAGCTTGCTGGTCATATTTTTGACCTATTCGCGCGGTGGTTTTCTGGCTTTGCTTTTCGCGATGGGCGTTTTATTGATCCAGTACAGGCCAAATTTCATGCCGCTGTTGTTCACAGGCGTATTGTTGGTAGGTGCTTTGCAATTTTTACCGGCTACTTACATCGACCGCATAGGCACTTTGGGCCAGTTTTTCTCGTTGCAGTCTTCCCAGGTTTCCGATCCTTCTTTTCGCGGTCGCTTGAGCGAGAATACGGCGGCATGGCAAATGTTTTTGGACCATCCATTGTTAGGGATTGGGATTGGAAATTACAAGATCAATTACCAGGATTACTCACGTGATATTGGTCTGGATCCGCGCCGTTCCAACCGTACTCCGGCAAGCCTGTATTTGGAATTGCTTTCCGAGCAGGGCATTGTTGGGACTGCCATATTTTTTATCCTGCTGTTTATTGTCCTGCGGGGTTTATTTGTGGCGAGGAAACAATTCGTTGAAATGCATTTAGATGACATGCCATTTCTTTCTAAAGCGCTTTTGGCTGGTTTCGCCGGTTATATGTTTTCTGCGATCTTCAAAAATAGTGCTTATGGGAACGCATTTTGGGTGATTGTTGGCCTGGCCATCGCAGCAGGACAGGTAGCGTGGAATGAAAACAAGAAGAGAATGGATGTAGATGAAATAAACCTTTTTGCGCACAGCACTCCTATTCTTAGCAACGAGCCTTCTGATATCCCGGTTACAGTGCAGGGCGCGGGGAACTCTATATGAGTGTTGGTTCAAACTCAGGTTTTGCCAGGGCGGCCATTCACGGCACAGCCTGGCGTTACCTGGCGTTTTTTAGCGGCAAATTAATGTTGTTTATCAGCACGGTTGTACTGGCGCGCCTGTTAAGCAAGGAAGATTTTGGCGTGGTCGGTTTTGCTGTGACCACGATTGGTTTTTTGGATGTAATGAGCGATTTGGGGGTGGCTCCTGCGCTTATCTACCACCCGGATGATGAAAATACCTCGGTAACAGCTTTTTGGCTTGGAATTGCGATTGGTGTGGCTTTGTTTGTAATCACCTGGGTGGCTGCACCGTTGGTGGGGCTATTTTTCCAGGATCCTCGCGCTATTCCGGTGACTCGTATTTTGGCGCTGTCGTATCCCATCAGCGCTTTGAGCAATACGCATGAGGCGGTTCTTCAAAAAAAGCTGGCTTTTGGGCGGAATTTTATCCCGGACCTGGCAAAAGCAATGAGCAAGGGGCTGCTTTCGATCATACTGGCATTCATGAGTTTTGGAGCATGGAGCTTGATCGGTGGTCAGTTGGGCGGTATGGCGATAGGGGCGCTTGTATTTTGGATTGTTACACGCTGGCGACCGTCTTTTTCTTTCGATCCGAAGATTGCGCTTTCTCTATTGAGATACGGTTTAAAAATTGTGGTGGTGGATTTATTAGCGATACTGCTGCTCAACATCGATTATTTGTTGGTAGGCCGATACCTGGGTGCTGAAAACCTGGGCGTTTATACCCTGGCGTTTCGTATGCCCGATTTGTTGATCTTGCAATTTGCGCGCATTTTGAGTGTGGTGATTTTTCCGATTTATACCCGTATGCGTGATGTGCCCGGCAGTCTGACCAGGGGCTTTTCGATGACCACGCGCTACGTATCGCTTGTGACAATCCCACTGGGGGTGGGTCTGGCCCTGGTGGCGCAGCCATTCATCTTGACGGTCTTTACCGATAAATGGATGGAAGCCATTCCGGTGGTACGCGCGATTGCAATTTACGCCATGCTGCTTTCGTTATCTTATAACGCAGGCAGCGTGTATAAAGCAGATGGCAGGCCGCAGGTGTTGACGATGCTGGGACTTGTTCGGCTTGCCATGCTTTTGCCTGCGATTTACTGGGCGGCGGCTGTGGCGAAATCGATCGTGGCAGTGGGTTGGGTACAGGCGGCGGTTGCGTTGGCAGGCGGTATGCTTAATCTTTATGTTGCCGCGCGCTTGATCAAACTACCGCTTCGCCAACTTTTTACCGCTTTGCGCCCTGCTTTGCTCTCCACCATTTTCCTCGCAATCGCCACCCAGGCAACGCTTCTACTTACTGAGAGCCTGCAACCAGCCGGGCAGCTAGTTTTAAGCGTAGCGGCCGGGGGGTTGGTTTACGTGGCTGCTTTGTGGGTCTTTCAACGTGATGTTGTACAGGCTGCCAATCACCAATTGCGTTCTGCCCTGGGGCGAGTTTAACATGCGGATTGTACAAATGATTGATTCGCTTTCCTGGGGTGGGGCCCAAAAAATGCAACTGTTTCTGGCTGAATCGCTGGTCCCACTGGGAATAGAGCTGACCGTGGTCAGTTTGCAAGATGTGGATGATTCGCCGGTGGCTGAAATGCTGCGCGAGACCGGGGTGCGGGTGGTTGCTTTTCCTTTTCCCAAACTGTTCAGCCTGATTTCTTTTGGCAAAGTGGTACATTTTTTACGCGAAGAAAAATTTGATATTTTGCACGCCTACCTGACTTACTCAAATATTATCGGTTCTTTGGCCGGTAAATTATCTGGGACGCCAACAATTGCCTCCTTGCGCAGTGCTGATTTTGGATATGAAAATTATTCCAGGCAGCGGGTATGGATGGAGAACATGAGTATACGCTTTTTTGCCACGCGCGTTATGGCCAATGGTGCGGCTGTGGCGCAATTTGCCAGGCAGCGTCTTAAAGACAGCCGGCCGGTGGATATTATTGTCAATGCTGTGGATATTTACCCTCCTCTGGCGCGGGCGGAACGGGAAGCGCTGCGTGCTGAGGTGTGCGGGGATTCGAATCGCCCGATTATTTTATCGGTGGGCCGCTTGACAGAAGCCAAGGGTTTTCATGACTTGGTGGATGCTTTTGCGCTTGTGCATGCCCGGGCAGGCTGTGAATCTGCTGTGCTTGTGATTGCCGGTGGTGGGGTGCTCATGGAAGAACTGGCAACCCAGGTGCGGCAGTTAAAGTTGGAGGAGCAGGTTTTTCTGTTGGGTCAACGCGAGGATGTTACGCAATTGCTGGAAGCCGCTGATTTATATGTCAATTCTTCCCACTGGGAAGGAACGCCGGTCTCTGTACTGGAAGCAATGGCGTGTGGTTTAGCGGTGGTGGCGACCTCGGTTGGTGAAAGTCCAAATTTACTCGAACAGGGCCGGGCGGGCTTATTAGTATCCCCCGGTCAGCCACAGGAATTGGCAGTTGCTGTGATTTCGCTGTTGGATTCACCTGAAAAAGGTCACGAATTTGGGCAGGCT
>JBBRWF010000001.1:0-29606 GCA_038249405.1 Anaerolineales bacterium | reverse complement strand
TTTTGACCTGCTTTTAGCCCAAAAACGTTCAAATAACGGCTCCCGCCTCTTAAATCTGCCCGATCAGGTTGTGCTAAGGCTCAAAAAAACAGTGCTCACCTTTTTGGGGCCGGGTATAACCCGAATTCTGCAACACTCTCTTTAATGGAAGAATAGTTATCCTGGTTTGTTATGGCAACCAGGCGCTTAAGACTCAGGGTCTTGATTGCAAAATCTTTCACCGCCAATGCAGCCTCCACCGCGTAACCTTGCGACCAGGAACGCGCCAGAAAAGCATAGCCAATATCAATATCTGGCAGGCTATCCCTTTTGATCAACCCGCAGATGCCAATCGATTCAAAGGATTCTTTTTTCTGTACCAGCCATAGCCCAAAACCATGTCTGGCATAGCTGGCGTTCGGGCCTTTGGTAATATAGCCTTGCGCATCTTCAATGTTTCTAACGCCTCGATCCCCGATAAACTCGATAAAAGCAGGCTCATTTAATAATTCAAGGATAAAAGCGGCGTCATCCAGGGTCAGTTCGCGCAGAATCAGGCGGGAGGTTTTAAGCATTATTCCCAGTTCCATTTTTGCAGTGTCTCCATCGCACTCAGCGCGGTTAAATCCAGTTGAAGCGGTGTGATCGAAACATGCCCGCTGTTTAATGCTCCAAAATCAGTACCGGCTTCATCCACTCCGCTCGGAAATTCGCCGCCGATCCAGTAATAGGGGTGGCCTCGCGGGTCTTTACGCGCATCCAGCGCATCCCGATAAACGCGCAGACCCTGCCGTGTGACCAGTATGCCTTTGATTTCTGCCTCGGGTATATTGGGTATGTTGACGTTTAGCAGCACACCTGCCGGAATTCCCTGAATGCTGGCCTGGGCTGCCACTTTGCTTGCCATGCGTGCCGCTGGCCCGTAATCCAGTTCGCCGTGTCCAGGTCTTGAATCCAGTGAAAAAGCGATCCCCGGCACCCCGTTGATGACCGCCTCCATGGCTGCTGTTACGGTGCCTGAATACGTTACATCGTGCCCCACATTGGCATTTGGGTTGATTCCAGAGACAACCAGGTCAATTTTTTGGGATATTACGCCCAACAGGGCCAGTGCCACGCAGTCGCTTGGCGCGCCATCACACGCCAGGGCGGGGGTGCCGTCTGCCAGTTTGGCATCTTTAACCCGCATGGGCCTTTCCATGGTTTTAACATGCCCCGAAGCACTCCAATTCCGGTCAGGAGCCAGCACGGTTACTTCCCCGATCTTGCGCATTTCCTGCGCGAGCGCCAACAATCCCGGCGCAAGTACTCCATCATCATTGGTCACCAATATGTGCATGCTTCCTCCAATTTGGGAATTATAATCCCCCTATGCGTTTGCCATTATTTTGCTGCCTTGTTGCTCTGCTGTCTGTACTGCTTTCTGGATGTGCCGTCAGCCCGCCAGTTGACTCAGCCTACAGCCCGGCGTTTTTCTATTTAACTTTTACCCCCAATCCCACCCTGAACTTGCAAGGCAGCCCTGGCGCCGCCCCCCGTAAAAGTATCCCGCTAAATCCACCCACTGATTGTTCATTTTACGCAGTACGTCCCGCTCCTGTTGGTCGTTGGATCGCCGTTGAATGGGAATGTTCTTTTGGCCCCGCGGTGGAACTGTTTGATACTGCCAGCGGAAAATCGCATTTTGCGCTTTCTGACCCCACCATTGACAGCCGCTTCCTGGCCTGGCAGCCTGATGGCCGTTCAATCTACCTGAAGATAGGCACACTTTCAGTTCCGCAAACTCTGCGTGTGGATGCTGCCACTGGTAAGGCCGTTGAATTGCCGGTTTCTCCCTTTGCCTACGACCTGGCCGCCGCGCCGGATGGCAGCCGAATATACTATGCCCTTAGCAAAGGCCTTGGTTTTGGTTCCGAAGCCTGGCTGGCCGGGCCGGATGGGCAGAATTCATCGCAGTTGTTGCTCGATGGACAAAATATCATCGCTCTGGCCCAGTATTCGCCCGATGGCACCCGGATTGCTTTTATAAAAATGCCCGATGATCAGAATGCTGCCCCTCCGGGCGAATTATGGGTCATGGATTCTGACGGTTTCAACGCTCGCAAACTCGCAGATGCAGACGCAGGACGCGGATATTCCCCGGTCTGGTCTCCAGATGGGACAAAAATTGCGTTTATTGGCAGGCAGCAGCCCGACCGGCCCGAAGTTCTTAACCTATCCATTTACAACCTGTCCAGTTCAAGCCTGGTCAGCTTCCCGGCTGCTTCTGTCACTCAACCTGCCTGGTCACCGGAGGGCTCTATGCTTGCGTTTAGCTCATATGGAAGTTCGACTTCAGCATTAACCCCGGGGGCTTCCTCTGGCCTATTGCCGGGTGATACAATGGAACTATGGATTTACGAAGTTTCCAGCGGGAAGGGTTCTAAACTGAGTACTGGCGCTTGCTGCGCTGGATGGATACGTTGATGAGACGCTTATTACTTTTTATGATCCCCTTGTTATTCCTGTTCAGCGCCTGTGCGTCGGGTATTCCAGCATCCGAGCCTCCAGGAGTTCCTTTTTTGGTGACGGTTACTGGCATCAGCCAGCCGGCCATCGTGCCGCAGGAACCTGCGGCTTCTGCTCCACCAACAGCATCTCCTACTACATCTCCGGCGCTGCCTGCCTCTACGCTCCAGGCTGCTGTGGCGACTGTTACTTTGAGGTCCGTCCCCCCGTCGCTCACCCCCGGCCCTTCGTTTACGCAGGTTCTGCCAACCCCCACCGAAACCCTTTTGCCTCCGCTTGACCTGCCCACAGAAAAACCACTTGCTCCCGCCCTCGTTGCATGGACAGGCTTGCCGACGTATCTGGGCGATTCTGACCCTGGCAGGCTCTTCCGCGTCGATTATGACCCGGATCTTTGGGCGCAGACCGAAAGTAACTTCGGAGAGATTGTGCTGGCAAATCGCCAGATTGAATATTGCACCATTACGCCCTGGTCCGGGCGCGGTCTGCCAGTCGACTGGAAAGTAACCCATGAGTTTCGTTACATTGGGTCGGCGTCCTTTGACGTGAATATTGTTACATACCAGGGTGTCGTCAAATTTGTCACCTACGTTGGTGGCGATCGGCGCGTGCTGACCGGTTTCCAGGTTTCCTTTAATGACCAGTCTGAAACCTGTCTGCAGCATGCCGAAGCTATTTTCGGCACACTTCGTTCGTATGCGGCTGTACCCACATCTACTCCCATCGAGCCAACCCTTTCAGCCACTCCCACCCCCTGATCATGAAAACTCGTCTGCGCTCGCTGACCGAACTATCGCTATTGGTGACTGCCCTGATTGGGGCTGCTGTGTTTTCTGGTTTGCTCCTCTCGCGCAGCGTCTCAGCCGGGCCCGCGCCCTCGATCAGCCCCTTTTTATACCCGCCTTTTTACGGTCGCTCATCAGAAGAGTCCATTTTTGATCACAGCAGCCCCACTTATAGCATGGTGGATAATAAGATCGTTACCTATCAAGGCGAGACCTTAAACAAGGCCTGCTCAAACCCGCAGCCTTCCGGTACGCAGCCGCCCAATGGGTTATGTGATTACGGTTACGGTGGTTATTGGAGTTACAATCTTGGCGCATACACCTTCTATAATGGCCACGATGGCATAGACTTTGGCGTCAGCTACCGCCCATTGTTGGCGGCTGCGGATGCCAGGCAGGTGGTCTATGCCGGCTGGTATAACCCGCAAGATCACCGCAGCAACCTGGGAATTTATGTTCGTTTGCGTCACGCAAGCGGTTACGATACCTGGTACGGGCACATGAGCGCGGTCTCAGTTCAATCCTGTACGTTTGCGAACTGTGCCGATATTCAACATGGTGAAGTGATTGGTGTCAGCGGTACAACCGGCAATTCCTCCGGGCCGCATTTGCATTTCCGTGTAACCAATCCCCAGATTAAATCCATTGACCCTTATGGTTGGGCTGGGCCGTCTGGCGCAGATCCCTGGACGTATAACCAGAAAGAATCGCTCTGGGCACAGTACCCCAATATTAGCGGTTCTCCGGCCAATGTTTACCCGTCCGGTGCTTCCCTCATCGAGCCGGCTGCGTCGCTCCAGGGTTACCTTGTTGATGACCTGGATTTGCGCTTCGACCAGATTCCCGCAGATTGTTGGATGGTAATCAATACCAGCTCTGCCAACAGTCAAAATGCGCGCATGTTGGCCGTGCAGCCCGTCAACAGTGGTGCTGACACATGCAAGGCGCGTTGGAAGCTGCCCCAGGCTGCTGGCCCTGGTATCTTTGCAATCTACGCGCGCATCCCGGTGGTTCATGCTACCAGTGAAGGCGCGCTCTATAACATCGTTCATGATGGTCGTACAGATGTGGTGGTACTCGACCAGGCGGCATTCCCAAACTCATCCGTGCCTGATGGCTGGGTCTATCTCGGAAAATATTATTTCAACGCCGCCAGCCTGGAATATGTTCTCCTGGGCAACAAAACCCAAGATTCAGCCGTGGATGGTGTCGAATTGGCGGCTGATGCGGTTCGTTTTGTTCCACTGGTCACGGGCACTCTCGTTCCCAGCGAGACTCCCACGATTACACAAACCGCCACAATCACATCCACCCCTACGATTACTTTTACACCGTCTGAAACACCGACCCCCACGGTCAGCTTGACGCCCTCCATTACCCTGACCCCATCTTCAACATTGACGCCCTCCAATACGCCCACCTCAACCTCCACCCGTACGCCAACCATTACGCGCACACCCTCCAAAACACCCATCATTCGCCCCACGGATACGCGCTGGCCTACCTTGACGAGAACCCCCACCCGCACGCCTCGCCCAAGTGATACACGTGTTCCCACGCGCACACCCACTTTTGCGCTGCCTACCACCACCCGCGTGCCAAGTATTACCCCGCTTCCATCGCGTACCCTCACCCCCAGTCGTACACCAACGCCTTCGCGTACACCCACCCCGTCTCGTACGCCTACACTGACCCCAACCGTGCCCTCAACCCGGACGCCTACCATCACTCCGCCCACGCCATCTGCGACCATCTCGATTACACCTGGGCCAAGCCCCACACAAACGCGCTGGCCAACCTCCACCCGCCGTCCAACTGATACGCGCGTCCCCACGCGCACGCCAAAACCAAAATAGAACAACAAAAAATCACCCGGTTCACGGGTGATTTTTTGTTCTGTGCTTTCACGGTATTTGCTCCCCTGAGTAACTACCTTAAGATGCTTAGCGCGCTGGCAAAATGTAAAGATAAAGATTGATAAGTGTTCCAGGAAGGCTGAATTCACGCTTTTTGTCGCCGATCTGGCTGGCATACGTCAAAATGGCATCCCGGTCTTTTACGTATTCTGGGTCCGTCAGATGGCTAAATAAAAGCCAGGTGCGTTGGCTTCCCTTCATCTGATTGATCTCATCCACAAAAAGCTGTCGGTTGGTCTTTGCATCTTTTCCATCAAAAGCTTTGAGCCCATCCAGGCCATATTTGGGGGCATAGTACCGATAGGCCGGGATGCTCATGTGATACAGGTAGATTACATCGCCTTCGCGTACATTGGCTTTTAAATATGCCATTGTCGGAGCGATATTTTCTGTCATTTTCGGTTGCAGTGCTGTTTCAATGGCAAAACTGATTGAGGTGAAAGTTAGGAAAAAAGTCAGCCCCAGGCTGCATACAAGGCCAACCTTTGGCCAGGCTCTGAAAAATCTGCGCGTCCGTTCGATGCCTTCACCCACGCATATCAACAGCCCTGGCAAAATGAACATGCCCATTCGCCCACCAAAAGGATATTTTTGCAGGCCGGAGGCTGCCAGGGTTAAGCCCAGCGATATCAAAAAAATCCACACCCACGCTTTGCCGCGCTGCACAAGAGAAATGATCCCGGCTATAAGCAAAACCAGGATCAATATCGATGGCACCCAGCCCGATAACCCCCCCGGGATGTCGAACATTCCAGACAGGTGGTCAAAAATCCACAATGGAGCCGAGTTTGAGAGCGGCAGAAAATAATCTGCCCAGAAGTTGGTCAGCGTTGTGTTGGATGCCAGGCTGCGGTATTGGATCAGATAAAGAGCGGCAAAGTTCAGCCCCCAAAAAATACTTACCAGCCCATATTTTATTGCGGCCACCCAGTCTTTTTTACCGGCGTTTACAACAATCAACACCATGCCAATCCCGCCCAGCGTAAAAACAGCCGCGTGGGAGATCC
Organism: Anaerolineales bacterium; assembly: GCA_038249405.1. GTDB lineage: Bacteria > Chloroflexota > Anaerolineae > Anaerolineales > Villigracilaceae > UBA5195. The sequence goes on along the minus strand of JBBRWF010000001.1, from coordinate 23,411 downwards.
AAATGGCAAGCGCCCCAAACCCGGCAGCCAGAAAATAATCTTTACGAGTGCTGTTTTTTTGTAGCAGGTTGAGTGTAAGGAACTGTAGCAGCACGCTGATGGTTGCATCCACCGCGTATTGTTTTACCTGCGCGCTGTACGAAACTACATAACGGCTTGAAGCAAAAGCAATTAGCGTAAAAATAACCCCCACCGGGTTGATGATTCGGCGGGCCAATCTCCAGAGAATAACCAGCCCTAGGCAGCCAGCCAGGAAAGGGAACAGGCGCAGGCTGAATTCGTGCTCCCCCAGCAAACTTTCAAACGCCTTGACAACCCACAGGAACCCCAGCGGCGCGCCTTGATCATAGTCCAACGGGTGGATCAGCCCTGCGAACGTACGGTTCACAATATTCAGCGCCAGCATGGCCTCATCCAGCCAGAATGACAGGTTGAGGGTGAGCTGCCGCAAGCGCAGCGCCAGCCCGAAGCCGATGATCAGTATTGCGGCTGAACTGGCAGGGTTAAATCGCGCTTTTAATCGCTGGATGTTCATTGACATTTCGGGGTTGTCTATTTTTGAGCAGCCAGCGCAGCCTTTAAGCTGACCAATGCGTCCACCGGGGTCGGGTCGATTGAATAAGCGATCGCCAGGTAATAACCCAGGTAATCCCCAAAGTGGATGGCTGTCCACATTTGTGCCAGGCTGCTGTTTCCTTGCGCCAGGTAAATATCGGTGTTTAATCCCTCCAGCATAAAGGTCTGGCGGGTAATGTTGGTGCGGATGATGTTGCGCGGGTGGTCGCTGGCAGATCGCAGGAACAGTGTCATGGTGTGTGGCATAAGCAGTTCATCGGATGGGTTCACGACACCTGCCAGGGTGTTATGGTCTGCTTCTGGCAGAAATTCAAAATTTGCCGGAGCCTTGGCCAGTTCGTTGATCTGTCCCTTCCATCTTCTGGCCACAGTCGCCAGCACGCCTGAACCGAAAATTGTTACCCAGCGTCCCACCAACTGACCGGCGTAACGTTTGGCCGGGTTGTTGGCCGCCAGCACCGATGCCTGTATGGTTTTTTGCTGAGCCTTCATTGCTGCAATTGCCCCCGCCACCAGTTCTTCTTGCGCTGGAACCAATCCCAACCGCGAAAAAGCAGCCAACAGCAGCCCAAAGGAGAACCCAACTGCCGCGCGCGGCTGTCCCTTGTGTTCAAAACTCCAGAATGAGCAGCCCGCTGCGCTGGCTTTTTGGGCTAGTTGCCCGCCAGTGCTGATGACCATCATGCTGCAGCCGCGCTTCAATGCTTCATCAAACGCATCCAATGTTTCTTCTGTGTTCCCAGAGTGCGAGGATGCAATAAACAGCGTTTCTTTACCGCTGGCAAAGGCAGGCAGGCTGTAATCCCGGTGCAGGCTGATCGGCAGTGAGCAATGATTGGCTGCGTACCCCGCCAGCAGATCCGCGCCAATCGCTGAACCGCCCATCCCCGCAATGACGATACGCGTGACTCTGGTGATATCAGGCAGGGGCAGTGTCTGCCCAAGTGCCCAGGCTTGTGCCAGCTGGTCAGGCAGGTTGTCAATTTCGCTCAACATGTCTTGAGCATCAAGTATTTTCATTTCGGTAAGATCGTCAAGATTCAAGGTATTTTCCTTTGCCTTCTAAAAGTTAGTGCCAGTTCAATATTACAATGCCATCTTGTTTACAATGCCATCTTGTAAATGGTACGTCGTTCCCAGCCGGTTTTTTTTGCCAGTTCCGCAGCAATTTCTTTGGCTGGCAAACCTGCCAGTTTGCATTTCTCGATCTCTGCAACCAGTTCTTCTTCTGACCAGACCGCCGGGCTTTTCGCTGCGGTTTGCCCTGCTACGATCAGCACGAATTCACCCCGAGGTTCATTTTTGATAAAGTGAGCTTTTACCTGGCTGGCAGACCCGCGCACAACTTGCTCGTATATTTTTGTCAATTCTCTGGCGGCAGCCACAGGGCGGTCCCCCAGAAAGGTTTGGATATCGGTTAATGATTCCAATACACGGTGGGGACTTTCCAGAAAAATGAGCGTGTACGGAAAATCCTGTACCTGTACAAACAGGGCCTTCCTTTCAGATGTTTTACGCGGCAAATAGCCCAGGTAAAGGAAAGAATCGGTTGGCAAGCCAGAAACCGCCAGGGCTGCAATGGGTGCCGAAGCACCCGGTATGGGACTAACCACGTACTGTGCGCTGAGTGCCGCTTTCACCAGTTCATACCCCGGATCGTTAATCGCCGGCGTGCCGGCATCCGAAACGAGCGCCACATCTCCCTGGCTGAGTGCGTTCAGAATTTCATCCTGCTTGCTCAGTTTGTTGTGTTCGTAATAACTGGTAAGCGGGGTGTGAATATCAAAATGTGTCAGCAATTGGCGTGTGTGTCGCGTATCCTCCGCGGCGATCAGTTTTACCTCGCGCAGCGTACGAATCGCGCGCGGACTCATATCTTCAAGATTGCCGATAGGGGTAGCGACCAGATAAAGAGTGCCCATGCCGTGTATTTTATCATCTGGTGCTGCTGCCAACAAAACCTTAATCGCCAATCGTGGTTTATACAATTTAATATCCTCAACACGTGCATTAGCTGCTTGTCTCAACGGGTAATGAGTGACTGGTAGGTCAGTCTCAATACAGTTAGTTGGGCTGTTTTGGGCAGCTTTTAATGATTTGTTCTGCACAAGCTCGCACACTCGCCATTTTTTAGCACGAACATCCAAAGGAGGAGCAAACTATGTCTGGCGTCGATCTCGTTAACCCGCTAGTGAATCGCTGGCTCGAGGAATCCCGTGAGAACCCTGAACAGTTTTAGGCCAAAGCAGCCGCGCAATTGCATCTGTTCCGCCCCTGGGAGAGAGTTTTTGAATGGGATTTTCCCACCTTCCGCTGGTTCCAGGGGGGCGAAACCAACCTGGCTTACAATGCCCTCGATTTTCATGTGCAGCGCGGCTGGGGCGGTCACACAGCGCTTATCTATGTCACCGAGCGCTGAGAACACCGCCTGTTTACGTATGCTCAACTCTTGCACGAGGTGGAGCGTGTCTCTGCCGCGCTGCGAGGCATGGGGTTGCAAAAGGGAGATCGGCTCACCATTTACATGCCCACCTGTCCCGAAGCCAGCATAGTCATGCTGGCTTCTGTCAGGATCGGCGCCATTCATTCGGTTGTCTTTGCTGGTTTTGGAGCCGGGGCGCTCGGGGATCGTGTTCGGGCCAGTGGTTCCAGAGCGCTCTTCATTGGAGATTTTACCTACCGTAAGGGCAAGGATGTTCCGCTAAAAGAGATTGTAGATACTGCCCTGGAAGGCGGCGGGCATTCGGTTGAGCATGTGGTGGTTCTTAAACGTGGCACAGCGGATGTACCCATGCAGGCAGAGCGCGATCTGACCTGGGATGAGTTTTTGGTCCATGGCAAAGGACAGCCTGGCGGCTATATCCCGATGGAAGCCAACGAACCAGCCTTTATGATCGCCAATTCAGGGACAACCGCCAGGCCTAAGCTGGCTGTTCATACACACGGCGCCTACCAGGTCTGGATTTCAAGCATGGCGCGCTGGGTCTTTGGCCTGCAGCCAACCGATATTTGGTGGTCCACTTCCGACATCGGTTGGCTCGTTGGTCATAGTTATATTGTTTACGCGCCGCTCATTATGGGTTGCACCACCGTCGTCTATGAAGGTGCGATTGATTGCCCGGATCCCGGTACGCTTTGGAAGATCATAGAAGAATTCAATATAACTGGCATTTTTACTTCGCCAACAGCAGTGCGTCTGCTGATGCGCTATGGCGAATCGTATGCGGCCCAGTACGACTTCAGTTCTCTCACACGTTTTTTTTGCTGAGCAGGGTAATCCGGCCGCTTTGGCCTGCGCCTTTCTTTCACATTTGCATCATCTACACCCGCAACTGGCTGCTCACGTGGAAAATATCCAGGTCACAGATCCGCACCTGCCCGCTCTTTTTCAAATGGGATACATTGAGTCCTTCCGGTGCATTGAAATGTGGCGCAGAATACCCCTGCCTGGATATATTCGACAGTCGGTATAATCTTTTCCACTTCACAGAAACAGTTTTTCACTTCCCCTTCTTAATCATTGACTTTTATAGGTTCCGCAATAATTCACCGGTCAGCAGGGGAGTACTCTCCAATATCAAAACAGCACCCAGTCGGCGAAGTTCTTTTTCTTCCCCAAAACCGCATAATACCCCCACAGTTTACGTTGCAGCTGCTTTCCCGGCGCGAATATCTATTGTTGTATCACAAATCATCAGGCAATTTTTGGCCTGCACTCCCATTTGTTGTGCAGCCCAATAGATCGGGTCCGGGTATGGTTTGGTATGTTTTACCGTTAATGCCCCGGCCACGCATGTAAAATATTTCTCAATTTCTGCCTGGTGCAGAAATTCCCGGGTGGATTCTTCTTCTCTTGCGCTCACCACAGCCAATGGGTATTTGCCGTGCAGCTCATCCAGCAATTCAACAACACCGTCAATGGGGCGAAACACCTTGATTTTCGCTTTGCGTTTCTGGTTCAGCCAGATTGCCAGTTTACTCAATTCATCGTCAAACCCAAACCTGTCTGGCAAGCCGATCAGCGCATTGCCTGGAGCTTCAGCCCACATGACAAAATGCCGTGCTGCGCAGTAAGCATCCCTTCCAGGCAGCGAAAAACGGACGGCTTTGAAGAATGGCAGCGCCTGTTCTACAAACTGATCATCTGTATCGTTCAGCGTGCCGTCAACATCAAAACACAGGGCCTGGATCCGCGAAAGGTCTAATGACATGCTATTTCTCCTGGGGCTATTTTAAGCGAATTCCTGCCTGAATTCAAGAAACAAAATGATACACGCACTTGTTGTTTTTATTGGGAAATATACCAATTGTGCTATACTTTGTCCTATGCGGCCATCCCAGAGTGCGTTCTTGCGGCTTGAATGCCCTGAATGCGGCAGGTTTTTTACTCCGGATACTTTGCAAACCTTTTGTTTGGATTGTTCCAGCCCTCTGATGGCGATTTATGATATACCCGTGGCAAAGTCAACACTTACGCGTGAGTCTCTGTCGCAACGTCAGGGAGGTATTTGGCGCTGGAGCGAAATCCTGCCTGTCCGTACACCATCATTCCGAATGACCCTGGGCGAAGCAAACGCGCCTGTTTTACAGGCTTTCAACCTGGGGAAAGCGCTGGGTTTGCCCGCACTATTTATAAAGGATGAGTCTCACGGTCCATTAGGCTCCCTTGAGCATCGCGGCCTGACAGTGGCCGTGGCACGCGCTCTTGAATTAGGCGTGCGTGATTTTACCCTGGCTGCCTACGGATCGGATGGCCCCGCGCTGGCAGCCTGCGCTGCCCGTTCTCGCTCCCGTGCGCATATTTTTATGTCCAAAGATGCGCCTGTTGCGGAGCAAGTTGCGGTTAAAACCTTTGGCGCACAGCTGATTCTGGTGGATGGCTTGTTTTCGGATGCCGCCTGTATGGCTGCCGAAGTTGCCAGTTCTCGCGGATGGTTGGATATCTCGGCTTTTCGAGAACCTTATCGTTGCGAAGGCGCTAAAACCATCGGCCTTGAGCTGGCGGAAGCGTTTGCCTGGGAATTGCCGGATGTGATTATTTTACCCACTGGCGACGGCCTGGAGCTTTTGGGATTGTGGAAAACATTTGGCGAATTGGAGCAGTTGGGCTTGCTCGGAGCAAAACGGCCCCGTTTGGTGGCGGCCCAGGCCAGTGGTTGTGCCCCGCTTGCGCGTGCCTTTGATGAAAAAAGCGCACGTGCATCTCGTTGGCAGCATGTTGAGACTGTCATTTCTGCCTTACGAATAGCCGATGTCTTCGCTGATCGTCTGATATTGCGAGCCATTCGTGAAAGTATGGGCACAGTAGTAGCTGTAGCGGATCAGAAAATTCTGGCCTATCAAAAAGAGCTGGCGCTTTGCGAGGGAATTTTTGCAGCTCCCCAGGTTGGTGCTGGCCTGGCTGCTCTACAGCAATTAGTGAGATCTGGTTGGATAAACAACGATGAGTGTGTGGTTATAGTGAACCCTGCATCGGGTTTGAACTATTTATCGCAGTAACGGCTGGTTGGAAACATTTGCCAGGCCGCAGCTGCAAGCGGTTTCTTCGAGGTTTTATGCCCCAAAACCAACGTGCAGTCCTCGAACTGCTCTACAAAGTGAGCCGGGAATTTGCCACAGCGCTCGATCTAAAAACTGTGCTCACTCGCGTTTTATTTTCCGCCATCAACAACGTGGGTGGAGAACGCGGCAGCGTGGTGGTCATGGATGATAATGGCCGGGCGGTTAATTCTGCAATCGTTTATGGTAACCAGGTGCGTGAAAGTACAACCCTGCAATTAAAAGATACTGTAGATCGCGGCCTGGCAGGCTGGGTGATTCGCAGCCGCAAAGCCACCCTGGTTCCCGATACCAGCAAAGATGAGCGCTGGTTGCGCCGGGAGGATGATTCGGTCAATCGCTCTGGAGCGAAATCGGCTATTTGTGTGCCGCTCATGACGCGCGAGAATCTCGTTGGTGTTCTCACCCTGGTTCACCCAACTCCAAACGCCTATACAAATGACCATCTCGAACTGATGCAGGCTATTGCAGACCAGGCGGGTATTGCTGTGCTGAACGCCCGTCTGTTCTCCGAAAGCCAGCGTCAGGCGCGTGTCATGACTGCTCTTGCCGAAGGCGCAGCTCGTTTAAGCTCATTTGTGCGCATCGACGATTTGTTTGAAAACATATTGACGCTCACCAGGCAAACCCTGCAAGTGGAAATCACAGCCCTTGCAATGGTCGAAGGACAGGAACTCGTTTTCCGCGCAGCCAATGGAAATCAAAGCCTGGTTGGCAGGCGCCTGAAACTTCGGGAAGGAATTGCCGGAGTGGTTGTTCGGCAGGAACGAGGCATCATTATTCCCTCGCTGGCCTCTGATACCCAGCCAATTCTATCTGAATCAGAAAGAATTGCAGATGTAAAGGTGCGCGCACTCGTCTGTGCCCCCATCCACGTACAGGGTAAAGTTATTGGCGTATTGGAAGCCATCAACCCTGTTAATAATAAATCTTTTGATCCAGATGCTTTGTTGGTTCTAACAGGTTTTGGCGCGCTCGCTGGTACCACCATTCAAAATGCGCAATTGTTTGAAAGCCTCGATGTAGCGCGTAAACGTTATCGCGACCTGTTTGAAGACAGTATCGACCCTATTGTTATTACCGATTTGCAAGGGCGCATCCTGGAAGTCAATAACCAGGCTACTTTCTTCACCGGACATACTTCGGTTGACCTACGCGAGATTGGTATTGAGCAAGTACATGAAGTAAATCATGAAAAAGCCGGTCGCCAATTGGAAAAAATCGGTGACTCTACTATCACATACGAAGCAACCTTGTATGATGTTCATGGGGGCACGCATCCAGTCGAAGTATATGTTCGGAAAGTGGTGTTCGATGAAGCCGAATCGCTCCAGTGGATTTTGCGTGATATCACCGAGCGCAAAGATCTGGATGCTTTGCGTGAAGACTTGGCGGCCATGATTTATCACGATTTACGCTCGCCGCTCGCAAATATTCTGTCTAGTGTGGAAATGCTCGGAGCTGTCTTCCCCGAATCTGAAAAAGAAGCCGCCGAACCAATTTTGACGATTGCGCACCACTCGATTGATCGTATCCAACGCCTTGTCAGTTCCTTGCTGGATCTCAATCGCCTTGAGCAAAACCAGCCAGTGGGTGAGCGTGAGCAAGTGGAAGTCTCCAAGCTGTTCAGTTATGCTCTCGAAGCGATCAAACCCTCCGCGGATGGTCGCGAACAGACCATTGTTGTTAATATGACCGAAGGTCTTCCGCCTGTGTCCATAGATGTCGATATGATCAGGCGCGTATTGATTAATCTACTGGAAAATGCAGCCAAATACACCCCAATGGGTGGCATGATAGTGGTCGCTGCAGAGGAAAGTGGCGATTTTTTACGCATTTCTGTTCAAGATAATGGCCCAGGAATCCCCGAGGCGGACGGTGAACGGATTTTTGATAAATTTACCCGTCTCAAGAACAAAACAGCTGCCAGTGGTCTCGGGGTTGGGCTGGCTTTTTGCAAGCTTGCCGTGCAGGGTCACGGCGGGAAAATTTGGGTGGAGCCTGCCCCCGAACACGGCTCGAAATTTAAATTTACGTTACCATTCGCAAAATAATTTCCCCCTGCTTTTATGGGTAACAGGTTTTTATTAAGGTACAGGTTTTTATTACATTAAAGGAGTTTTCATGCAGGCACTCGCCAGTCAAGTTTATATCGAAGACCAGTTTCCTGGTGTTACATTGGGGGCCATCGCATTACCTCATGGGCTGATCCAGATCGATGCGCCGCCCTCTCCCGAAGATGGCCGTTCCTGGCGCGCCGAGTTACTCAGTCTAAACACAGGTGTGGAACGTTTATTGATAAATCTGGACGGGCACCCAGACCGCACATTGGGTGCTCGCGCTATGGACTGTACAATCGTGGGTCACGAAAAAACTGCGGAAACATTTCGCAATCGCCCCAACACATTCAAAGCCCAGGGCGATGAAACCGGCGCCGACTGGGAATCAGTCGCAGGCCTGGGGAGCGTTCGATGGGCTCCTCCCGAAATCTCCTTCACCTCGCGCATGTCAATTGAATGGAGTAATTTTTCGGTTGTACTGGAACACCATCCCGGCCCCGCACACGGTGCTTGCTGGGTAATTCTACCCGAGCCAAAAATTATCTTCGTTGGCGATCTTGTGGTAAAGAATCAACCTCCATTTTTAGCAAGTGCGAATTTGGTCGACTGGATAAAATCGCTCGATCACCTCATCGCTGATTATCACGACTATACAATTGTCAGTGGACGCAGCGCGGTGGTTTCAACTGAGGTTGCTGAAGACCAGCTCGAAATGCTCAGTAGGCTTAATCAAAAACTCGATGCTTTGGCAAAAAGTTCCAGCAGCCCAGATGCGGTCGAAACCCTTATGCCCATATTATCCGCTTCCTTCAATGCTTCGGCTGACAGGCAAAAACAATATCATCAGCGGCTTGCCTATGGTTTAAGGCACTACTTCATCCGGCATTATCGATCATCCGGCGCTTCTGAAAATGATGAGGAATAAAGTGACAGACTCTTACCAGCCAGTTTTTGAATTAACCCGTGGGAATATTGTTGAATCGCTTCACTTTGGTGCCGCCGCCGTTGTCGATTCGCATGGCAAATTGCTGGCATCTCTGGGTGATCCGAACCTGGTCACTTTTCTGCGCTCCAGCGCAAAACCATTCCAGGCTTTGCCATTTATTGAGCGCGGTGGGCACGAAAAATTCGGCCTGACCAGCCGCGAAATATCATTGATGTGTTCATCACATTCCGGCACAGATGAGCATGTTGAGACGGTCAAAGGCATGCAGGCCAAAATTGGTGTCAGCGCCAGTGATCTTTTGTGCGGTACGCATTATCCTATCCACGAGCCCACTGCCGACGCTATGAAAGTGCGCGGCGAACTGCCCACACAGTATCGCCACAACTGCTCGGGCAAGCATACCGGCATGCTTGCGCATGCCAAACTTCGCTCCAAACCTCTTGAAAACTATCTCGATTTTCATCACCCCATTCAAGAAAGCATTTTGCAGGCTTTTTCCGAGATGTGCGTCATACCAGCCGAAAGTGTTGAGCTTGGTATTGACGGTTGTTCCGCTCCAAACTTTGCTGTCCCGCTTTACAATGCCGCCTACGGCTATGCCCGGCTTTGCGACCCCTACGAATTATCCCCTGAACGCACTGCTGCCTGTCGGACAATCACCTCAGCCATGATGAGTCATCCAGACATGGTCGGAGGCCCTGAACGTTTTGATACCGTGCTGATGACTGCCGGGAAAGGTGCCATCCTGGTCAAGGGCGGCGCCGAAGGCTTTCAAAGTATCGGCCTGATGCCAGGTGCTCTGGGCGCTGGTTCGCCGGGAATTGGAATTGCCATAAAGATCAGTGATGGAGATTCACACGACCGCGCCCGAACTGCCGTGGCGCTGGCAATTTTGCAGGCACTCGGCGCGCTCGACAGTACGCAACTTGCACAACTCTCCAGCTTTGGGCCAGAAATTCAACTGCAAAATTATCGCAATCTCAAAATTGGTGTCAGTCGCCCGACCTTCGTACTCAAACAATAATGATGGGTTCACCGGGTGATCGCGCCGTTCTGATACACCAGACTTTGCTCGCATTTTACGGCGAACCCATTTGGCGTAACCCGCTGCCTCCAGTGGATGAACTGGTGTCCACCATCCTTTCTCAAAATACGAACGATGTTAATCGTGATAAGGCATTTAACGCCTTACAGGCCAGTTACTCCACCTGGGAAGCTGTTCGCGATGCGCCAGAATCAGATGTAATCGCCTGTATTCGCGTGGCAGGGCTGGCCAACCAGAAAGGCCCGCGTATTCAGCAGGTGTTACGTCAGATCACCCTGGAGCGCGGCGGGCTGGATTTATCTTTCCTCAGCAGCTTGCCCTTGGAAGAAGCCCGCGCCTGGTTAACAAAATTTAACGGGGTCGGTCCAAAAACTGCCGCGATTGTCCTTTGTTTTTCGCTTGGTCGTCCCGCCTTCCCGGTCGATACGCATGTTTACCGCGTAACCGGTCGTATCGGACTGCGCCCCGAAAATATCTCTGTGGAAGCTGCCCATCCCTATCTCGAAGGCATTTTCCCTCCAACCTCATACTATGCCGCACATCTGAACATCATTCGCCTCGGACGTGAAATCTGCCATGCCCGCAAACCGCTTTGTAACGCCTGCCCGCTCCTTTCTGTTTGCAATTTTGGGCAAAAACAACGGGAATAACCCCGTCTTTGCATAATAGACAGGTCTTTATAGCTTTTTTTTATTGTAATCCTTTCGGCAACTTGCTAAAATGAAGAGAGACTTAACTCATAATTTCTGAAAGGAGGTGAAATACATGAAGGCTCCAGGTAAAAGTGGTCAGGGTATGGTTGAATATGCGCTTATTCTTGTTTTGGTTGCAATGGTTATTTTTCTTGCCCTTACCTTGTTTGGCTCGGGCGTTGGAAATTTATACATGACGATTGTCAATAGTATCTAGCCTGAGGTTTGGGCAGCTTTTTTATTCTTGGCTGCATCTCGCCTGCATCTGTTTTTCTCTGCAGGAAGGTATTGTGCCTGCCCTCATACAAACGATTACAAATTTTTTTTCAGAATTACTTATTTTTCTATAACGGATGTTTTACAGAGCGATTGGCTTCCCCGGGAATATTCAAGGCTTCTGGAAAACAAAAAAGCTGGCGGTCATTTTTTGACCACCAGCTTTTTTGTCAGTGTTTATTCAATTACAGCTTAGATCCAGCCGCGCAGCTGCATGGCCTTCACTACACGGTCGATGGCAACCATATAAGCCGCATCGCGCATATAAACCTTTTCCTTCTCACTCATTTCGAGCACAGCGTGGAACGCCATTGTCATTTTGGTATCCAGGCGTTCGAGAACTTCCTGCTTGGTCCAGTAGAAGTTCATATCGTTTTGCACCGATTCAAAGTACGAAGTGGTTACGCCGCCTGCATTGCACAGGAAATCGGGAATGTTGAAGATACCGTTCTGCTTGAAATATTCATCCGCTTCAGGGGTGCAAGGACCGTTGGCGCCCTCAGCAACGATTTTAACACGGCTGGACATTTGCTTGACGGTATCGCCGTTCACGTGCCCTTCAATCGCTGCCGGGATAAGCACATCGCATTCCTTCGCAATCCACTTTTCACCGTCTTCAATAACATAACCGGCTTCTTTGGCCTTTTTCTGGTCAATGGTGCCGTATTGATCGACAATGGTGAGCAGGAAGCGCGGGTTCACGCCGTCTTTGTGGCTGTAGGTGTAGGATGTCTTGTCGTTGCGATCCCAGCAGGAAACACAGGCAATTTTGCCGCCCAACATTTCCACAAAGCCGATGGCTGCATACTGCGACACATTGCCGAAACCTTCCAGCGCTGCCACAGATTTGGTGGGGTCGATCTTCAGGTGCTTCATCGCTTCGCGCACGGTGTAAATGACGCCGTAGCCAGTGGCTTCGGTGCGTCCTTCAGAACCGCCGCCGCCCAGAGGTTTGCCAGTAAAGACACCCGGGGTATATTCGCCAACCAGCTTGGAATATTCATCCATCATCCAGCCCATCATCTGCGGGGTGGTTCCAACATCTGGCGCGGGAACATCCTGGCGTGGGCCAATATTTCTCCACATGTTCTGTACCCAACCACGGCACAGGCGTTCTTTTTCAGGCGTGGTGATCGAGGATGGATCAACGATGATTCCGCCCTTGCCCCCGCCTAACGGTATATCGGCCACGGAGCATTTCCAGGTCATCCAGGTGGCTAAAGCGCGCACAGTGTCGAAGGTCTCATTCGGGTGGAAGCGGATGCCGCCTTTATTGGGACCGCGCGCGTCGTTGTGTTGAACGCGATAGCCCTGGAAGACTCGCAGCGAGCCATCATCCATGCGCACAGGGATGCGGAAGCTGAATTCACGCATCGGCCAGCGCAGTGCTTCAGAGATCTGGGGGTCCAGGTTAAGCATTTTGGCAACACCGTCAAACTGCTTCTGAGCCATTTCAAACGCATTGATTTGTCCAGCCATTATTTTCTCCTATTTAGGTTTGACTGACTTTATAAAAAAATATAAACGGGCACCCGGATCGGGTGCCCGCTTTTTTAAGGGATATGTCTTGATCGGTAATTCATATTGGTTTTCACCTTATTTCACACTCTTATAGGGTACCCGAGTTTTAGGGCAAAGTCAATATGATGGTCATCATGTCAAAAGTCATGGTTGTCAGACAAATAATTCTTACAATGTAATGAGTTTGCCTGTTCCGTGCTGTCGAATGTGTTGTGCGTAGCGATCACCCGCTGGGCACGGATCGCAGCCCAGGCAGGCGTGCATTTCTTTATGGGGTATTTTATACTTGGCCAGCAGCGTTTGCGCGCCTGGTTCCGCATCGATTTTCAACTGCATGACCAGTCCCAAAAAACATTCACAGGTCAGGCACTCATCATGCGGAAAGCTGGCGGCTGTTTTTTTAAGGATCACTTCGACTTGTTCAGTGGTTAAACTCAACATGCGATCGGCTCCTGTTACTGAAGTTGCTTTTCCAACTCGGCCCGCACCATCTGCGGGTTGGCTTTACCGCCTGCTTTGCGCATCACCTGTCCGAACAGGAAGTTTGCAACGCTGATTTTGCCCGCTCGATAGCTGCTTACTTCGCCAGCGTTCTCGGCCAACACCTCGCCAACCATGCTGGCAATAAATCCGGTGTCTGAAACCTGCCCCAGGCCTTTAGCCGCGACAATCTTTGTCGCCTGGCTGCCGCTGGAAAACATCTCCACCAGCACGCTCTTCCCGGTGTTCGGGTTGATCTCACCATTGGCAATCATCTTGAGCAAATCCGCCAAATCTTGCGCTGTGACCTTCAGTGTGTCGAAACTGCTGTTGCTGATGTTCATCAACGCAAAAAGCTCACCGGTAACCCAGGCATAAACTGTTCGCACGGCTCCGCCCTCAGCCCGTATGACCGCCTCAAAATAATCTCCAGCAGCTTTTTCTGTTGCCAGTTGCCACGCTTCTGCAGTGCTCAGACCGTACTCACTCACAAAACGCCGGCTGCGATCCCATGGTAGTTCTGGCAGTGCATAGCGCACCTCGTCCATCCAGCGTTTGCTGACCAACAGGGGTGGCAGGTCTGGTTCTGGAAAATACCGGTAATCATGAGCATCTTCTTTCGAGCGTTGGCTGTAAGTAGCCTGCCTGGCCTCGTCCCACCCCACAGTTTCCTGTACAACTTTATTACCTGCTTCAATCACTTCAATCTGGCGGTTAATTTCATAAGCTACGCCGCGTTCCAGTGCTTTGAAAGAATTTAAATTTTTGATTTCCACTTTGGTTCCCAGCGTTTCAATGCCCACCGGGCGCACTGAAATATTGGGTTCAATGCGCATCACGCCTTTTTCAAGGTCTCCGCTGTTCACTCCCAGGTAACGTACCAGCGCGCGCAGCGACTCAGCATAAGCGCGCACTTCTTCAGCGTGGTGAAAATCCGGCTCAGTAACGATTTCCAACAACGAAACCCCCGCGCGGTTCAAATCCACCAGCGAGAAAGATTTCCCATCCTGTTCTACATGTGTCAGCTTGCCGGTGTCTTCTTCAAGGTGTACGCGCCGGATGCGGATTACCTTCTCACCACGGCTTGTGACCAGCGTAATTTTGCCGTGTTCTGCCAGGGGCTGTTCATATTGTGTGATCTGGTAGCCTTTGGGCAGATCCGGGTAAAAGTAATTTTTTCGCGCAAAAATGCTGATGGGTGCCAGTTCGCATTCCAGGGCGCACGCCACACGCAGGCCAAACTCTACAGCCCTGGCATTAATCACCGGCAAAGTCCCTGGGTGCCCCGCGCAGATCGGGCAAACAGCGCTGTTGGGCTCCGCATTGGTGGAATCCACCACCGGGCAGGAGCAAAACATTTTTGAATTTGTCAGCATTTCAATGTGAACTTCAAGACCGATCACGGGTTCGTATTGCATGTTCTCATTCCATCCAGAACGCAGGCAGCCCGCGTCTTGGCAAAAGGTCAAATAAATTTGGGGGCTCTTTTTTCTAAAAATGCAGCCACGCCCTCTTTATGTTCCGGGCGGTGCCCTGCCACTTCCTGGATGAAACTTTCATATTCGAGCACTTCTTCCAGGTTTGGCAAAACTGCTTTGTTAAAGGTGCGCTTTGCCAGGCCAAATGCGCCTACTGGCCCTCGGGCAAGTTCGCTCGCGTCTGTCATGGCTGAACTGGCAAGCTCCTCAAACGCAACTACCTTATTTACCAGCCCCCATTCCAGCGCTTTATCGGCGGAAATGGGCTGGTTACTAAAGCTGAATTCCAGACTGCGGCCCAGGCCGATCAAGACCGGTAACAGCAGCGATACGCCAGAATCTGGAGCCAGTCCAATTCCGCCAAACCCCACCACAAATCTTGCGCTGTCCGCGGCGATGCGCAAATCGCACGCCAGGGCAATCCCCAGCGAAGCTCCTGCGCACGGCCCGTTGATGGCCGCGATCACCGGTTTCTCGATCTGGCGAATTTGCAGAATGAGCGGATTGTACGTTCTTAACAGGTGTTCCCGGAAAGATAAATTCTCTCCGCCTGCCCTGATCTCCTCAATATCCTGGCCTGCGCCAAAAACTCTCCCGGCGCCGGTTAATACCACCGCGCGGGTTTGCGCATCTCTGGCGGCCTGTTTGAAGCAGACTTGCAGTTCGCTGATTAACTCCAGGTTGAAGGCGTTGGCTTTGGGCCGGTCAATCGTCAGGAGCAGTACATGGTCATTCATTTCCGAACGGATCATGCTCATCGTTTTTCTGCCTGGTAGGTGGACTGTTATTCTTGGGTATAGCAAGAGTTGTACACGCAGGGCGCATACAACTCTTAAGAATAATACGCTCCCATGACCTTTCAGGGTCGGGAAGAGTCAATGTTTTATGTCAGATCTGGATCGGTACGGCTATTCCAGCAGATCGAAATCGTCATCTACATCTGTATCATCGTCTGTATCAATTTCAAGTTCCATGTCATCCCGCTCGATGTGCAGCCAGAGTAGCAGCATGTGCCCATCATCGGTTTCCACAGAGCGGGCTGCCAGGATTGGGGCGGATGTTTCCAGGCCGGTTTCATCGCGGTAATGCAGTTTGATTGGTTGGCGCTGGTTCCACTGCCTGTAACAACGTTCCACCAATGCCGGGCCGTTAAATGTTCTCAAGCGCGTCAGCGCGGTGATTGAGAACTGGCGAGTCTCATTCAATCCCAGTGCCCAGCCATCCTGGACAGGTTCAAATATGGGGGTGGGGCCTTCGATAATTGTAATTTTATCTTCCATCAGGTTTCCTATAAGTAAGAAAATCATACCATAAAAGGCAAAAGGTACCATTAAAAACAAGCTTAATTTCGGTTTTGTCAGGTCTATTTGTTCTCTATTTTGCAGTCTAAAGCAAGCAAGCATGAAAATCAAGCCCTCAAACCAGCACCCGCTGCAAAAAACTGATTTTATTCGCCAAAATTGAAATTGCTTATAATTTTGGCTTTGTGAAAATTCACACTGAGATTATCCTATGTTATACTACGCCAATCCTGTCTCAACCCCACATGGGAGTCGTGTTTATGTTGCTAGAATATATTGCAATTGCGGTATTTATCGCGCTGACCACGCTTGTCGGGATTATCGCGATCGTTTTGGGCGCTATTTTTGGACCAAAGCGCCCAACCGGCAAGAAATCCATGCCTTACGAATCTGGTATGAACCCCATCGGCCCCGGCACACGCCGCATACCGGTGCGCTTTTACCTGATTGCCGTGCTGTTCATCCTGTTTGACATTGAAGTCGTATTCTTCATCCCCTGGGCGCTCGTCTTTAATAGTTTTGTTAAAGCCGGCCAGGGGCTTTTCATGCTGGCTGAAATGCTGGTTTTCATCGTTATTTTACTGGTAGGCTATGCTTATGCTTGGAAGAAAGGAGCGCTGGAATGGGAATAGAACAAAAGCTTGGGAATATGGGCGTGGTGACTGCCCGCCTGGAAGACCTTGTTAACTGGAGCCGTACCAATGCTATGTGGCCTATGTTGTTTGGCCTGGCATGTTGCGCGATTGAGATGATGTCGGCGCAGGCCGCCAACTACGATATGAGCCGCTTCGGGATGGAATTGATGCGCCCCAGCCCTCGTCAGAGTGACCTGATGATTGTGGCCGGGCGCGTTTCGCGTAAAATGGCCCCCGTAGTGCGTCGCCTGTACGATCAAATGCCCGATCCTAAGTGGGTCATCGCCATGGGCGACTGCGCCTCTTGCGGTGGCGTGTTCAATAACTATGCCATCGTCCAGGGCGTGGATGAGGTTGTGCCTGTCGACGTGTATGTGGCTGGCTGCCCGCCGCGCCCCGAAGCCCTTATCCATGGGGTGGTGACGCTGCACGAAAAAGTACGCCGTGAAAAGATGAAGGACTGGGCGTAACATGAATGAAACTCCTTCCTCAACCATTGAGAAATTGGTCAATAAATTCAATGGCCAGACAATTGAATTTGCCGGGGAAACCAGCGTAATCTTGCCCGCGGAAAAAATTGCTGATGCTGCCAGAATGATCCACGATGAGCTGGGTTTTGACCTGCTCTCCGTTATGACAGCTGTTGATTACTTCCCGGAAGAAAACCCGCGCTTTCACCTGTTCTATCGCTTTACGGCAATTGCCAATCACCAGACACTCAATGTCCGCGTGCCGGTCCCGGCAATTTCACCTCAGGTGGCTACCATTGAAGGTGTCTACCACAACGCCAACTGGCACGAACGCGAAATCTACGATATGTTCGGCATCACCTTCGCGGGCCATTCCGATCTGCGCCGAATCCTCATGCCGCACGACTGGGAAGGCCATCCGCTGCGCAAGGATTACCCCCTTGGCTACGAAGAGCCCCAATTCTCCTTTAACTTTGACGAAATTGATGTCCGCAAACCGTACGCCAAAAACAGGCGCGGAGAGTAACTATGGCCCAGATAGAAGAAGTCACTCTTGATGGTATGACACACCTCGTATCCGATCGCGCCTTACAGGGCGAGACGATGCTGCTTAACATGGGTCCCCAGCACCCATCCACGCACGGTGTGCTGCGTTTACTGCTTGAACTGGATGGCGAAACCGTGCTCAATGCCATCCCTGATATTGGTTTCCTGCATACCGGTATCGAAAAGAACATGGAAGCCAAGACCTACCAGAAGGCCGAAGTCATGACCGACCGCCTGGACTACATGAACACGGTTGGCAACAACCTGGCCTACTGTCTGGCTGTTGAAAAGCTGGTAGGGCTGGATGTTCCCGTGCGCGCCCAGGCTCTGCGTGTTATTTTGGCAGAACTCAAGCGTATCTCCTCTCACATGGTCTGGCTTGGCACTTCCGCGCTTGACCTGGCGGCCATGTCAAACTTTATGTATTGCTTCCGTGATCGCGAGATAATCCTGGATATCCTCGAACTGGTTTCCGGGCAGCGCATGATGACCACCTACATCCGCCCTGGCGGTGTTTGGCGTGATGTTCCGGTCGAGTTCGAAGCGGCTGTTCGTAACTTCCTTAAGATCATCACCAAGCGCATTGACGAATACGAATCCTTGTTGACCAAAAACCCACTGTTTATTGACCGCACAGTAGGCATCGGTGTCATTTCCGCCAAAGATGCCGTCAACTGGGGTCTCACCGGTGCCACGCTGCGTGGTTCGGGTGTCAACTACGATCTTCGCAAATTTGCCCCTTATTCGGGTTACGAGCAATACGATTTTGATGTTCCGCTGCGCTCCGAAGGCGACGTACAAGCGCGCTACCTGGTGCGTATAGAAGAAATGCGCCAGTCTGTGCGCATTGTCCAGCAGGCCATGGATAAGCTCCCCATGGGTCCCGTGCGTTCAAATAATTATAAATTTGTCCCCCCGCCTCGTTCCATGATTGCTACCAGCATGGAAGCCCTCATCCACCACTTCAAACTCTGGACCGAAGGCTTTAACGCCCCGCGCGGCGCTATTTACACTGCGGTTGAATCGCCGCGAGGTGAATTGGGTGTCTTTATTGAAAGCGATGGCGGTCCCAAGCCTATGCGTATCCACTTCCGCACTCCATCATTTGATAATCTTCAGGTTTTACCTGTCCTTGCAAAGGGTTTTCTGGTTGCCGATCTTGTGGCAATCATTGGCTCTGTTGACATTGTTTTGGGAGATATTGACCGATGAGTCTCGCCGATATGTATCCACAAGAAGTAAAGGCGATTTTCGCCAAATACCCTGTCAAACGCTCGGCAGTCATGCCGTTGCTGTATCTGGCTCAGCGCGAAGGCGGTTATATCACCAAGGAAAGCATGGCAGAAATTGCCCGTATGCTCGATCTGGATGTGACCGAAGTAGCCTCGATCGTCGGTTTTTACACCCTCTATCATGACGAAAAAGCTGGCAAATATCGCATGCAGGTTTGCAACGATCTGCCCTGTGCTTTACGTGGTGCCGATAAATTTCTAGATGCTCTTTGCCAGAACCTGGGTGTCAAAGTCGGCGAGACCACGCCCGATGGCATGGTAACCGTGGAAGCCGTCATGTGCCTGGCAGCCTGCGATAAAGCTCCCATGTTCCAGTTGCAGGATGGCGATAAGGTCACCTATTACGAAAATATGACCGTTGACCGCACAATGGAACTCGTTGAAGCTCTCAGGGTTTCCGGGCACGCCAAGGAGATGAAATAATGTCTCACTTCATTTTGCGGCATCGCGATATTCCAGATATCAACAATATCGAAGTTTATAAGAAAAATGGCGGTTTTGAGAACTTCAAGAAGGTCGTTACATCCATGCAGCCCCAACAGGTTGTGGATGAGGTCAAGGCTTCCGGGCTGCGTGGGCGCGGTGGTGCGGGTTTCCCCACCGGTGTCAAGTGGTCATTCCTGCCCAACAACATCTGGCCGCACTATGTGGTCTGCAACGCCGACGAATCCGAGCCAGGTACTTTCAAAGATCGTGAGATCATGGAAAGCAATCCCTTCCAATTCCTCGAAGGGGTCGCCATTGCCTGTTACGCCGTAGGCGCTCAGGAAGGCTATGTTTACTTGCGCGGCGAGTTCCAGCAAGTCCAACTCTTTCTGGATGACTGCATCCTGCAAATGGAAAAGGCCGGTGCGTTGGGTGATAATCTTTTTGGCAGCAGCTACTCGCTGCGCCTCAAGACTCACCTGGGTGCTGGCGCCTACATCTGCGGTGAAGAAACTGCCCTGCTTGAGTCCATCGAAGGCAAACGCGGGCAGCCGCGTGTGCGCCCGCCTTTCCCGGCGCTCGTTGGTCTGTACAGCAAGCCCACAGTGATTAACAATGTTGAAACCCTCACCAACCTGCCTTTTATCATTGAAAAAGGCGCCGGTTGGTATAAATCGCTGGGTACCGAGAAAAGCGCGGGCATCAAGATTTTCTCGCTTTCTGGTAACGTCAACAAACCCGGCAATTATGAACTTCCCCTCGGAACCACCTTCCGCGAGTTGCTTTATACGCATGGCGGCGGTATTCCGGATGGGCGCAAGCTCAGAGCCATCATGCCCGCCGGCGCGTCATCATCCATTATTCGTGTCGATGACAGCACCTTTGATAAAGTCATGGATACGCCCATGGACTATGAAAACGTTCAAAGTGTCGGCTCTCTCCTGGGTTCTGCCTCAGTGATCGTGATCGATGACACTCACAGCATGGATTGGGTCATCGACAAGACCGTGCATTTCTTCAAACACGAATCCTGCGGTAAATGCACCCCTTGCCGTGACGGCAATTACTGGATGCTGCATATCATAGACCGCATTCACCACGGCCAGGGAACAAACGCAGACTTGCAACTTCTCAAAAATGTCGCCACGCAGGTTAATGGGAAGTGTCTGTGCGCCCTGGGCGATTTTTCTACGATGGCCGTTACCTCGGCGCTGGAACGTTTCCCTGAGGATTTCGCCGCTGTCGTAAAAGCGGATGGGAAATAACGATATGTCCAAAATGGTCAACCTTACCATTGATAATATTAAAGTAACCGTTCCGGAAGGAACGCTGGTTGTTGATGCCGCCAAAAAAGTAGACATTGATATCCCAGTCTTTTGCTATCACCCCAAGATGGAACCGGTGGGTATGTGCCGCCAGTGCCTGGTGGAAATTGGTCGTCCGATAATTGACCGCGCCACCGGCCAGCCTGTGCTGGACGAAAAAGGCGCGCCCAAAATGCAGTATATGCCCAAGCTTGAAACAGCCTGCACCAATCCTGTTTCCGAAGGTATGTCTGTCCTGACCAGTACCGAAAAAGCCAAAGCAGGTCAGCGGGAAATCCTGGAACTGTTACTCACCAATCACCCGTTGGATTGTCCCATCTGCGACAAGGGCGGTGAATGTCCCCTGCAAAACCTCACCATGGCGCACGGTTCTTCTACGAGCCGCTTTATTTTTGATGAGAAACAACATCAGGAAAAACATGTTGCCCTGGGCGATTTGATCTTCCTGGACCGCGAGCGCTGCATTCAGTGCGCGCGCTGCATTCGCTTCCAGGACAAAATCGCTGGCGAGCCGGTGCTTGGCTTTTACAGCCGCGGCCGCGCCACAGATATCGTCACATTTTCTGACCCCGGTTTCGATTCGATTTTCTCCGGCAACACCACCGATATTTGCCCGGTTGGCGCACTGACCACAGCCGATTTCCGCTTTGGTGCGCGCCCCTGGGAACTGATGAACGCTGCCTCGGTTTGCTCGCAATGCCCGGTAGGCTGCAACGTAACTTTCAACGTGCGCCGCGAAGCCAAATCAGCTGGTGCCTACGTTATCAAACGCGCTTTGCCGCGCCAGAATGAACAGGTCAATGAGATCTGGATGTGCGACAAGGGCCGTTTTGCCAGCTACCACTATACCGAATCTGCTTCCCGCTTGAGTCTGGAAGCCGCCCAACTCGAAACTGCTGTTGCGCGCGCCGCCGAAAAACTGGCCGCCGCAAAATCTGACGCGGTTATTTTGGCTGGTGGGCGCCTTGCTAACGAAGATTTATACAATCTCAAGCAATTGGCCGCAGGGCTGGGCGCGCAAACTTACTTATACACTGCCATGGGCGGCGGCGAGTACACCACTGCCTGCGGTTTGACTGAAGGTTCGAACCTTGGTGATCTCGGCAAGGGTGATACTTTGCTGGTGGTCGCATCTGATTTATACAACGAGGCACCCATCTGGCACTTGCGTGTCAAAGCGGCCGCCAGCCGTGGTGCAACAGTCATCGTAGCCACCGCACGCGCTACCAAACTGGACGAATTTGCCACCTTTGTGGTGCGCTACGCGTATGGCGATGAAATTGAGACTGTCAAAGCCCTTAGCCGCAAGGATAAAATTGGCGAAACCCTCACCGGCGCATCCAACCTGGTCGTTTTCTTTGGTTCTGACGGCCTCGGTCTGGAGGGTACCTCTTCCCTGGCTGCCGCCTGTTCCGACCTGGTGCGTGAACGCGCTGGCAAAGCCAACAACGGCCTGGTGGGTGTCTGGTCTGCGCCCAATACGCAGGGAGCCTGGGAACTCGACTTCCGCCCGGCAGCCGATCTTGCCGCTGCCCTGCAGGGTAAAACCGTTTATGTGATTGCCGCCGACCCGGCTGGTGATGATCCGCGCCTTGCCGAAGCCCTCAAAGCCGCGAAGGCCGTCATTGCCCAGGATATTCTTCCCAACGCCACCACCGCCCTGGCCGAAATTATATTGCCAGCCGCGTCTTACACCGAGCGCGAAGGCACCTACACTTCCGGCGAACGCCGCGTGCAGCGTTTCACCCCGGCTGTCCCTGCCCGCCCCGGTACCCTCGCCGATTTTGCGCTGATCGCGGCGATTGCCAGGAAATGCGGAACAGAGTTGGAAGGTCGTTCTTCCCTGTTGGTAATGAATAAACTTGCCTCTGCCGAGAAAGCCTTTGCGGGCGTCACTTACAACAAGCTGGCCGAAGTATCCGCTCAATGGCCTGTCGTTGGCCGCGGCGACTTGTATTACGGCGGCACTTCTTATGAGAACACACAGGGCCTGGGCGTCCATCTTGGGATTAACGACTCCGGTCATGTGTCCACTCCTGCTGCTGCCTCACTGTTGCGTCCCAAAGAAGGTGAACTGCTGGCGGTGCCGGTTACAAAACTGTACGATATGGGTTCCACGGTTACCCCGGCAAAGCTGCTCGCCAGCCATATCGGCGCGCCAACCGTCTGCCTGCATCCACAGACCGCCGAAAAATTGGGTATTTCCAACGGTGCCCAGGCTCACATCAACCTTAACGGATCCGCTCAGGTTGTGACCGTCAAGTTTGACGAATCCATCTCCACTGGCGTTGTCCTGGTTCATCGCAGTTTTGGCTTCCCCATTTCTGCGCCGGTGGCAGTGGCGATCACTGTGGGCGAGAGGAGTTAATCAATGGACTGGGGTTTATTTCTCGAATGGGTGATCAAGTCGTTTATTCTGGTCATGATACTTTTGACCGGTTTCGCTTACCTCACCTGGTACGAACGCAAGGCACTCTCGCGCATGCAGGTCCGTTATGGGCCAAATCGTGCCGGTAAATTCGGCCTGCTGCAGCCCATTGCAGACGCTGTCAAACTGATCTTCAAGGAAGAATTAATTCCAGATCAGGCCGAGAAGATTCTGTTTATTATTGCCCCAATTGTCACGGTGGTCCCCGCGGTGGTCATTACGGCCACTGTGCCCTGGGGCCCCAGTTTCCAGGCTTTCGGGCGCACCATCAACCTCTACATCGCTAATGTGGATGTGGGTGTGCTCTATGTAACCGCCATCGCCTCCATTGCCGTTTACGGCATCGTGCTGGCGG